>NZ_SZWV01000052.1:83843-86992 GCF_005280945.1 Citrobacter sp. wls718 | reverse complement strand
CCGCCGCGCCATCATCCGGCGCGGGGGGAGTCATATCCTGACTTGCCGCAGCGCTGGTATCTAACGGCACGCTCTGGGCACTGTCTTTACCCGCATTTAGCTCAGCGGAGGATTGATCGGCCATCGTGGTGATCTCTTCCTGCTGCGCTTTATGATTCTGCCACCACCAGGCGCCAGTAAGTCCAACCACGACAAACAGTACCAGCCAGGTAAAGGTCATTAACCAGCCATCACGCTTTTTGCGGCGCTTACCGAGCGAGAAACTCTGCATCGGCGCCACTTTGGCTGGGCGAATCGGAGCCTGTTTTTCCAGCCCTGGCAACAGTTCTTCTTCAGGAATATGCACCAAACGCGCATAGGAACGGATATACCCGCGCAGAAACGTTGAAGCGAGATCGGCTGGCGCCTTATCTTCTTCAATATCGCGTACCGTGGAGACCTTCAGGCACAGTCGTTCCGCGACTGCCTGTTGGCTGAATCCGAGTTGTTCACGGGCATTGCGCAGGCGAACGCCGGTGGAGAGTGCTTCATTTTTGTCGTGCGTGGCTTCAGTATTCATTCGCTACAGCTGCGTAAATATGGGCTCTGGCGCCGGTGAGCCACAATGCTCACCCACACCGCGAAACATCTGGTCAGTTAACCTTGGTCAGACAGTATAAAACGGTCAGACTATCAATGACAAAACAGCGTAAACCTGAGGGCTAAACTCTTGTTGGGCCGCTACATACTGCCTTAAAGTCGACGAAAACGCACCGTTAATATTGACCTGACGAGTATAACAAATGACCGTATGTCACTTACATTGCACTACGGTACATTAATTATACCGTAGTGCACCAACATCAAACGGTCTTGATGTCGATAGCATCACCCTGCATGCGCTTGCGCAGAGTACGCTTGGTACGGTCAATGACGTCACCCGCCAGCTGACCGCAGGCTGCATCAATATCGTCGCCGCGTGTTTTACGCACGATGGTCGTGAAACCATAGCCCATCAACACTTTGGAGAAACGATCGATACGGCTGTTAGAACTCCGTCCGTACGGCGCGCCCGGGAACGGGTTCCATGGGATCAGGTTAATCTTACACGGCGTATCTTTCAGCAGCTCCGCCAGCTGATGTGCGTGCTCGGTACCGTCGTTAATGTGATCTAACATCACATATTCGATGGTGACGCGGCCCTGGTTGGCGTTCGACTTCGAAATGTAGCCACGTACCGACTCAAGGAACGTAGCAATATTGTACTTCTTGTTGATCGGCACGATTTCGTCACGGATTTCATCGTTCGGCGCATGCAGGGAAATCGCCAACGCAACGTCAATCATGTCGCCCAGCTTATCCAGTGCAGGGACCACGCCGGAAGTAGACAGCGTAACACGGCGTTTTGACAGCCCAAAACCGAAGTCATCAAGCATGATTTCCATCGCCGGAACCACGTTGGTCAGGTTCAACAACGGTTCGCCCATGCCCATCATGACCACGTTGGTGATAGGACGCACGCCCGTTGCCTTCACTGCACCGACGATTTTCGCCGCGCGCCAGACCTGGCCGATGATTTCCGACACCCGCAGGTTACGGTTAAAGCCCTGTTGCGCCGTAGAACAGAATTTACACTCTAATGCACAGCCGACCTGTGAAGACACACACAGGGTGGCGCGATCGTCTTCCGGGATATACACGGTTTCTACGCGCTGGTCGCCAACGGCAATGGCCCATTTGATGGTGCCGTCAGACGAACGCTGCTCTTCCACCACTTCCGGGGCGCGAATTTCAGCGACTTCTTTCAGTTTGTTGCGCAGCACTTTGTTGATGTCAGTCATGTCATCAAAGTTGTCGCTGCAATAGTGGTACATCCATTTCATGACCTGATCGGCACGAAACGGCTTTTCGCCCATCTCTTTGAAGAATTCGCGCATCTGCTGACGGTTCAGATCCAGCAGGTTAATTTTTCCATTTTTATTTGGAACCGCAGCAATGACGACTTCAGAGGTGTTAACTAATTCAGACATAATTTTTTCCGGCCTCGTTGTTACACGTTATGGCCCGTGGAGGGTTGATAAAAAGAAACGCCCCGGCAAGCGGTCTGCTCTTCCGGGGCGTTGCATTGTACAAAGTCTGGCGCAGGGATGCCACGTTTGCACGAAGCATTAGCGAAAATAATATGTAAATGCTAATTCATCTCCAAAGGATTTCGCGTCGCAGGAAGACGGTAAGTTCGATCATCCCCGGGAGCATAGAAAACTATGTGACCGGGGTAAACGAACGCAGCCAACGCATCGGCGACGTGAAAGACGCAGGAGATCAGCGAGTACGCGGGCAAACCTCGCCTTCGCCAAAGAAATAGGCGATTTCACGCGCCGCAGATTCGACGGAGTCGGAACCGTGGGTGCCGTTCTCGGTGAAGCTGTCAGCGTAATCTGCACGCAGCGTACCTGCCAGCGCATTCGCCGGGTTGGTTGCACCCAGCAGATCGCGGTGACGCTGAACGGCGTTTTCGCTTTCCAGAACGGAAACAACGATCGGACCAGAGGTCATGAATTCAACCAGGCCATCAAAGAACGGTTTGCCGTCGTGCTCGGCATAGAAGCCACGCGCCTGTTCAACGGTCAGGTGCAGCATTTTAGTCCCCACAATTTTGAACCCTGCTGATTCAAAGCGTGCGAAAATGCTTCCAATAACGTTTTTTGCCACCGCATTTGGTTTGATGATGGAAAAAGTACGTTCAATAGCCATGATTACCTCTGAAAAAATTGTTTTGTTGTGGTTTACCTGGCGCGGATTATAAAGAGCATCCCGGCAATTGACTATTGATGAAGGTAACATTTCTTTAAAATAAGATGAATTTCAGCAACAAATAACATCAGACTGGTCTACTGCAAAGCAAATCTCACCGTGGCAACCTGCCCGCCGTCATCCATAACCAACAGCTGGTACTCTCCTGCGACCGTTAAGCGCAGGGTCAGACTCCGCCCACGTTCTTCCAGCCGCTCACCGTTAAGAAACCACCAGCGTTCACCTGTCCCACCGCTGGTTTGTAGCGGCACGGAGACCGCTGGTGAACCGGGTAAGCGTTTCACAATCGCGCCATCGCGAACGCCTGTCAACTGCAGCGGTAAAGAAGCGTCCTGCCCCAACGGCGGGCAGGTTGC
>NZ_SZWV01000052.1:43260-83792 GCF_005280945.1 Citrobacter sp. wls718 | reverse complement strand
GCTCGGATGGCGGCAGCCAGGGCTCCAGCGGCAACGGCCAGACAATTAACGTCTGTTCCCGCGCTTGCGGGCAGTCTGGCGCCACGCGTTTTTCTGACGCATCTAACCAGACGGGAAAACGAATACCGTTAACCCCTTCCTGCTCGGGTAATAACAGCGTAGGCGGCTGGCTACCGTCCAGTAGCCAGGTGGCTAAACGGCGACGACAGTTACCGTCCCCGTTGGGCAAAAATTGCCCACCCGGCCAGCACACCACGCCCCGGCTGACCGACTCTGGTCGCGGGTCTTCAGGCTGGTTTGTTCCACGAGCCAGCAGCATGTTGTTAACCTGATTCAGCAAAGGCACGGCGCTGGCAAAACCAAATTGCCCCACCACCGGCGTACCGTCGGGCCTGCCGGTCCAGATGCCAATCACGTAACGTGAGTTAACACCAATCGCCCACGCATCGCGATAGCCGTAGCTGGTGCCCGTTTTCCACGCCAGCGGTACCACACGACTCAGGGCGTTATCCGGCAGGGGCTGCGCGTCGTCCGCCATAATCCGCCGGATAATCCACGCCGCACCAGCGGACATCAGCGGGCGTTCCAGCAGCGGGTCTTCCGGCTGCAGACGGAGCTTTCCTGCTTTTCCCTGACGGGCAAAGGCGCTGTACGCCGCGACCATATCCTCAAGCCTGGCTCCCGCGCCCCCGAGGATCAGTGACAGATTTGGCGCAGCCCCTGCCGGTAAATACAACGGTAACCCCACGTTACGCAGCCTGGCGGCAAAACGTTTCGGGCCGTAGGCTTCCAGTACCTGGACTGCCGGCAGATTCAGCGAGCGCACCAGCGCCTCGCTCATGCTTACCGGGCCATGAAAACCGCTGTCAAAATTCCCCGGACGATAATCCCCGGTACGCCGCGGTACATCCTGCAATAATGAGGCCGGGTGAACCAGTCCGTCCTCCAACGCGAGTCCATAGACAAAGGGCTTCAGCACCGATCCCGGTGAGCGGATCGCGCTCACCATATCCACATGCCCAAAGCGGGTGTCGTCATTCATATCCACCGAGCCCACCCAGCCACGTACGCGCATATCGGTATGGTCGACCACAATCATCGCCAGCGAACTGCGCGCCGGAAGCCGCCCCTTCCAGTTTTGCGCCATCTCCTCCAGTTGACGTTGCAGCCCGGCGTCCAGCGTGGTGACAATTTTGTTGCTGCTGCTTTTGTTCAGCATCATGCGTGAGAATAACGGCGCCAATTGCGGCATCTGCCTCGGTGCCAGCCAGACCGGTTCTTCGCGTGATTCCTGCGCCTGTTTTGCCGACCAGACGCCCTGCGTCGCCATGCGATCGAGCACTTTATTGCGCGCGGCTTGCGCCCGATCCGGCCAACGGTCCGGACGCAGACGGCTCGGCGCCTGCGGCAGTACAGCCAGCAATGCGGCATCGGAGTAGCTGAGTTGTGCCGGTGATTTACCCAGATACGCCCAGCTTGCGGCACCAACGCCTTGCAGCGTCCCACCAAACGGCGCGCGGTTAAGATACAGCGTCAGGATATCGCGTTTGGAGAGATGCCATTCCAATTGGAATGCACGCCATAGCTGGCGAAACTTACCGCCAAAAGTGCGCGGATGTGGGTCGAGCAGCCTCGCCACCTGCATGGTGAGCGTACTGCCTCCGGAGACCACGCGCCCGGAGGTGAGATCCTGCCAGGCGGCGCGAAGCACAGAAAACGGATTGACGCCGGGATGTTTCCAGAACCAGCGATCTTCGTAGTTAATGAGCGCCTCAAGATAACGGGGCGAGACCTCTTCAAGCGTGACCGGATAACGCCAGATACCGTCCGCGTCGGCAAAGCGCCACAGCGGCGTCCCGTCCTGAGCCACCACTACTCGCGCAGGATTAACCTCATGCAGTGGCAACGGCCAGATTTTATCCGCCGTCCACACCGCTGCCCCTGTCAGCAACGCAGCGGCTACCAGCCAGCCGCTGCGTTTAACCCACCGATGCATCATTTACGGTCTGACAATCATCGGGCCCTCAGCCGTGCCGGTGGCACGCCACTGCGGAACATACATCGATTCAACCTGGGGTACAGGTACCTGATACGTCCCCGGTGTGACCGCGCGCGCCAGATACACCAGCGTGACCGGTTGCCCTTCGTTGACTGCCACCGCCGCGACAAAGCGATCGTCGCGGAATTCAACGTGCTGGATATCCGCTTGCTGCATTTGATTAAGCAAATTCGCCACTTCGCTGCCGCTATCCTGCAGGCTGGCGCTACCGTTGGCCAGATTCTGGTTTTCCAGTTCCAGACCAGCAGGCAGAAGATCGACCACCAGCGCATCCGGAACATTCTGGCTGGCTCTAACCGTCAACCAGACCAGCACCAGCTCGCCGCTGCGCAGAGACGAGAGCGATTTACTCTGCCCATCGGTGCCCAGCACCTGACGTTCAATGAACAGTACATTGCTGGCAGGCTGCGGTGAGCTTTGCGGATAGCCGCTGACGTCCAGACGCAGCCACAGCGGCAGATTACCCGTGTTGGTCACCGCCAGCGTCGCTAACTGTTCCGCATCCAGATTTCGGGTTTGCGATTTATCACCCGCCAGCGGTTGTTCAGAGAGAGAGGTCTGCGCCTGCCACGTGCCCGGCAGATCCTGCAGCGTACGGGCAGCAAGGAACAGCGCATTATTCTCCTGCGTGGAGAGCCAGCGCTGACCGAAAGCCTGCTCCGACAGCGTATTCAGCAAAGTATTTTGCACGTCGGGTTTCAGTTTATTCTCTTCCAGCAAGGCCAGCATCAGCGCGTTGTCGCGTAGCTGACTGCCGTAATCCGCCATCCACTGCTGCGTATCTCGGCGCGGCGTATTGAGTGCCAACGTCAGCGCCTGTTCACTGCGATTCGCATCGCCCATGTTTTTCAGCGCAATGCCCAATTGCAGCAGCGGCAGGCCAGAGGCGGCCTGAGCTCGACGTTCCCAGATCTCACGCAGAGCGCCCAGCGGCGCTTTCTGCTGACGGGCCAGTACCAGCGCGGCATAGGCCTGTACGGCAAACCGGCTGGCTGCGGTGTCGTCGGTGTAGCGAATCGACATCATGCCCGGATCCTGTAAATAACGCAGCAGACGCGCATTGCCCCGGTTGATCACCTCGCTCGGGACGCTGTAGCCCTGTTCATTTGCCCGGACGAGGAAGTCCATGACATAGGCACTCAGCCAGTACTCTTCCGGCCCGTTCTTATCCCACAGCGCAAATCCCCCATCGTCACGCTGCATTTGCAGTAACCGGGAAATACCTATTTCAACCGCCGTGCGGCGTTTTTCATCGCTATCACCCGCTATACCCAACGCCTTCAACTGTGCGGCGTTGGTATACAACGATGGGAATAATCCGCTGGCAGTCTGCTCCAGGCAGCCGTAAGGATAGGCTTTCAATTCGCGAACATAGCGCGCCAGATTCAGCGGCGGCTTGCCGCTGAACAGCAGTTGCCCCTGCACCGTTGCCGGGGAGAAGTTGGTCAGTTCCCCGTCCGGTAACTGCCAGGTTTCACCGGCTTGCAGCGCCACGCCGCTATTGAGAGTTTGCGCCGGGAACGCCGGACGCACGCCAATCTTCCACTGTTTATGTTGAACGGGGAGCGTTTCACCTGGCAGCGTCAAACCACTAATAACGGCCTGAATCTCACCATCGCCGAATCCCTCCAGTGCCCGTACCGGAATAAACAACGTGGTACGCACGCCAGGTGCCAGATCCACCGGGGCAGGGTTTTGGCCCATCAGTGACACTAAGCCGCTGGCGGTAAGCTGAATATTCAGCGTCTGCGGCCTATCTGTCAGATTGGTGACGTCCAGCGTCAGGCGCGAGGTATCACCGCCGGCCATAAAGCGTGGCATATTCAGTTCCGCGATCACCGGTGCAGCGACGATCACTTTACTCTCGCTGCTGCCAAAGTCATCTGCGGTCCAGGCCTGCGCCATCACCCGCAGTTCACCGTTAAAATCGCCAATCGGCAACGTCACCGTGCCCTCACCTTTCTCGTTGAGCGTGACCGGCAGCGCCTGTTGCGCCACGATATTGACGTGATTAACCGGCGGTTTGCCGCCGCGTTTTAGCTCATCACCATCGCCACCGAAACGCAGTGCCGCCAAACGCCCTTGCCCTTCGATTACCTGGCCGTAAATATCATAAATATCCGCACCATAGCGTTTCTGGCCGAAAAATGCCTGCCACGGATCCGGGGTAGCGTAATCGGTGATATTCAACACCCCGCTGTCTACAGCGGAGACCAGGACGTTAACCTGTTTAGGCACGTCACCATTTTTGACGCTGGCCTTAACGTTAACGGTCAACGGTTGATTCGGGCGCATTTTAGCCGGATTTTCCAGCGTCAAATCCAGGCGACGATTTTCATCGCCCAGCGGCAAATGCAGTAACCCGACCGCGCGTTTTGGCGTAGCCGAGCGGGATTTGTCGCCAGGGCGGATCACCAACGCGCTAAGATAGAGGTCATGGCGGTTCCAGGTTTTGTCGACCGGAATAGAGAGATCCAGACCATTTGCAGGGACATCGATCTCTTGCCACCACAGCGGGCCTTCGCTGGATTCCACCATTGCATAGCCTTTACCGGCAGCAGGCGCGGCAATGTGCAACTTCATGGTGTCGCCAGGACGATAATTGGGTTTATCCAGCTTCAGAGTGACACGATCCGGGCGCACCGCCCCGCTGCCGTCGCTGTTATCCTGCCAGCTGTATCCGGCCCAGAAGCGCACGCTGCTCACCGTATCGTTGGGTGCTTTCACTTCCAGACGGTAAGCGCCCCACTCCACCGGGAAGCTGATCTTACCGGTTTCATCAGCGGTAAGATCCAGTGTTTGCTCGCCTTCGACCAGATCCTTTTGATCGAACTGCGACTGCCAGCCCTCTCCTTCAGACCAGTTCCAATAGTAATCCCGACGTTCGCGGATCAACCGCACCTGCAAGCCGGAAACCGCTTTTTTCTCGCCTTTTGCATCGGCATAAACAATATCAAACGCGGCGTTGCTGTCTTCATCAACGATCGGCTGATTCACCGTGGTATCGGTGCGGTAATCATAAACGGCTTTGGCTGCGAATTGCGGGCGAATACCCGGCAGGGTATCTGCAGGCCAGATAGCCTGTTCTACCCGACGGGTCACCGGACGGCCACCCGACTCCAGCAGGCTGGCCTGCAAAATGACCTGTAACGGCGAGTGAGCTTCCTGCCACTGACTGCTGGTTGTGACTTCGCCACGACCGTTTTCATCCAGCGTCAGCTGAACTTCATCCAGACTGCGGGAGAGATTCTCTTCAGCAATATTGCCAAACTGGAATCCCGGCAATGCAGACACCGCTTCACGCTGTGGTCGCAGGAATAGCTGACCTTGCAGGGCATTACCATTCGCAGGCGCACCGTACAGGTAGTAACCCACCACCGAAAACTTCACATCGTCAGCCGGTGCAATCGGCATTTTATTGGCAGTGAGGTTGAGCGCCATCCGCTCGGGCATAAAATCTTCGACGTGGAAATCCCACATCCGTGAGCGGTTATCGCCGGTGTTGGCGCGAATATGCCACATACCGGTTGGCGCACTGCTGTCCAGCGGCCAGGTCAGACGGTACAGACCGTTTTCGGGCTGGCTGACCACCGTGCGTAATACCTGCCCGTCGGGCTTAACGACTTCCAGCTTCACCGGCTGATCGGGCAACGTTTTGCCATCGCTGTCGCGCAGTAATCCGTTGAGGATCACCGTTTCACCGGGACGATAGAGATCGCGTGGACCGAACATAAAGAACTGTTTGCTGTATCCCGGTGCCCCCGCGATATCAAATTCAGCCAGATCCAGCGCCGGTAATTTCAGGTCCAGCAGCGTGGTTTGCCCGTCTTTACGCGCCAGCAATATGGCGGCGTCTTTATCCGTCTCGAGCTTCACGTGTCCCTGCGCATCGCTGGTCGCCTGCGCCAGCGTCTGCCCTTTCTCATTGAGCAAGGTAACATCTATACCCTGCTGCGCAGCGCCGTTTTCCAGGCTCTGGGTAAAGACATCCAGCTGATTGTGGTAACGGTGTGCGGATACGCCAATATCGCTGAGCGTAAATAGCGTGGCAGCATTGCTGTAATTGTATTGCCCGGCCTGGTTCATCACCGCAACGTACACCCCCGCCTGCTGCAACGGCTTGATTTCGCCCAGCGGCAGCAGCAGTTTCTCACGGGTATTGCGTGCCGGATTAAGGTCAAAGCGCCCGGTATAAACCAGCTCTGCCATTTTCAGCAGGTTGTCGGATTCCCAGTTAGACAATGAGTTGCGGTATTCCCACTGGCTGATAAACGCACCAAGCGACTCCGGCTTCACGCGAAAGAAGTTCACATCCACGCTGTTGACGTTCAGCGCCATCACCGGCAGACCTTCGATCACTTTGCCTGGCAACAGCGAGCCACGACTGGCAAATCCGACGCTCGGCTGGACATCGCGCGTGGTGATGTTTTTTTCATATTCAGTGCCAAACGTCGCCTTATCCAGCGCCAGTAAATCGCGCTCAATAGTCACCACCAGTTCGCGGTTGGGCTCCAGATGACGTAAGCGTAGCTCTTTCAGGTTGGGCGCCAATTCCCAGGCCCCGTCCACTTTGCCGCTTTTTTTATCGACAACGTGCAGTACGCGAGAAAAATCTTGCTCAGGATCGAGGGGGATGGAGAACGTCAGCACCAGCGTCGCCGCGCCGTCTAACTGGACTTCGGAGGCATCCAGTAGCGTCAACGGTTTACCCTGATTTTGCTGTGTCAGCTTGTGTAATTGCGCTGGATCTTTTACCGACGAGGTCTGTGGGGCAGGCGTATCATTTTTCGCGTCCGTCGACGGCTTATCATTATTATCGCACCCCGCCAGCGCAAGCATCAGCATACAAGCCGCTACGCGTAAATGTTTCATTTTTCATCCCTGGCCTGAGCGGCCCGTTAGCTACGTAGAACCCCTATTATGCGTGAGATTTCAGGATGTGGAAGTCTGTAACCAATCAACGTTATCTGAATTTTCGTGAATAATGTCGATCCACCCTGACAAATCAGCCTCTTTTACTTGTCCCTTGACGGTAAACAGCCGACAATTTGTCGAAACCTGGTAAAAATGGAGATGCCTATGACCACCGCCTTCTTTGTCGCTGCCGACTGGCTTGTCGAACACATTGACGATCCGGAAATACAGATTCTTGATGCCCGGATGGCGCCTCCAGGGCAGGAAGATCGTGATGTTGGCGAGGAGTATCGCGCTGGCCATATCCCTGGCGCGGTCTTTTTTGATATCGAAGCGCTCTCCGACCATACCTCAGCATTACCGCATATGATGCCACGCCCGGAGGCGTTCGCCGTAGCCATGCGCGAACTGGGCGTACATCAGGATAAACACCTGGTCATTTACGATGACGGCAATTTGTTTTCTGCCCCGCGCGCCTGGTGGATGCTGCGCACGTTTGGCGTGGAAAATGTCTCCATTCTGGCGGGCGGTTTCGCAAGCTGGCAGCGTGATGAATTCCCGCTGCAGGCAGGGAACGTTGATTTGTCAGAAGGCGAGTTTGACGCTACGTTTACGCCGGAAGCCGTGGTGCGAGTGACCGATGTCCTGCTGGCCAGCCATGAAAAAACAGCACAGATTGTTGATGCGCGTCCGGCTGCGCGTTTCAATGCGGAAGTTGATGAGCCACGTCCTGGCCTGAGGCGTGGTCATGTTCCCGGTGCGCTAAACGTACCGTGGACTGAACTGGTTCGCGACGGCGAGTTAAAAACCACCGAGGAACTGGACGCTATCTTCTTTAGCCACGGCGTGAGCTTTGACAGACCGATTATCGCCAGTTGCGGCTCCGGCGTAACCGCCGCCGTGGTGGTACTGGCGCTTACCACGCTGGGTGTCCCTAACGTGGCCCTGTATGACGGGGCATGGAGCGAATGGGGTGCACGCAATGATTTACCGGTAGAACCGATATTATAAAGCTGGAAATGCCGGATGGCGCGTCGCGCATCCGGCCTACAAAATAGTGTAAATCGTAGGCTGGATAAGACGTATGTGTGGCCATTCGGCAAGATCTTTTAGATGATCCGGTTCTGTTTAAAATCGCGCAGGAAACCGCCCCAGCGGCGCTCGTAGAACGGCGCGATGTGTTCGGTAATAAAGTGGCTGACCCCTTTCTCACCTTTCACCACCTGGCAGATATCAATCGGTTCATCACCCGGTAACGTATCGGTCGCTACGCTGCCCGTGGCATGAATAATCTCTTCAATATCGCCCTCGGCTTCAATGCCAATCAGCAGATTAGGCTGGGCATCCGGGCTATCTTTAATCGAGCAGATAAACGCCCGTTTTACCGGTTTAATGGTTTTAAACAGCGTCGTGAGCGAGTCGATCATCTGCGCCGGAGGTTCCGCGACCTCGGAGAGGATCAGCGACTCGCCGCCTTCCAGCACTTCCTGGGTACTCAACGGATTGCCTTCTTCACCGAGCAGCAGGCTGATTTCACGCGGCATAAATTCTTTGCCGGTCGGCAGTTTGGCGTTGAGAAACAGCGTCGCACCCAGCGTCATTTCAAACAGCGTGCGTACTGGCATCACAACAAACGCCTGTTCGTCTTCAACGGCCTGCTGCAGAGCTTCAAGGGAGGTGAAAAACGGGATCACGGTGGTGCCGTCTTCTTTTTCCCAGTGCTGCAGATCCAGTGCGCTGTCTTCAGCTATCGCCTCGCCTTCTGCAGCCGTACCCGGAACCCAGACGGTGGATTCTAGCAACGTGCGGAAAAAGGCCGGACGATGCGCAGGCTCCGTCGCTGCTTTTTCCAGCAACGTTTCTAATTCATTTTTTATTTCGGACATAAGATCACAAATTTTGTACATATGGGTTGTAGGCCTGATAAGACGCACTGCGTCGCATCAGGCAAAATGCCGGGTGGCGCTTCGCTTACCCGGCCTACAAAAACACCTTTCAGGCAGTCAGCAGATTCGCGATGGTGCGCACACCCAGACCGGTCGCGCCCGCGGACCACTGCTCAACCGGTGCCTTGCGATAGGTTGCAGAGCAGTCGATATGCAGCCAGCCTTGCTGATAGTTTTCCACGAAATGCGACAGGAAGCCCGCCGCGGTGCTTGCGCCCGCAGGATAGGCCGCGCTGCCGGTGTTGTTCAGCTCGGCAAAGTTGGACGGCAACTGGTTACGGTGGAATTCCGCCAACGGCAGGCGCCAGAACGCTTCATTCTCCTGCGCCGCGCTTGCCATCAGACGAGCTGCCAGCTGGTCATCAAAGCTAAACAGCGCATGGTAATCGTTACCCAGAGCTGTTTTCGCCGCACCGGTCAACGTCGCGGCATCGATGATCAATTCCGGTTTCTGCGCACTGGCGTCAATCAGGCCATCTGCCAGCACCAAACGGCCTTCGGCGTCGGTGTTCATCACTTCAACATTTTTGCCGTTGCGATAGCGAATGATATCGCCGAGCTTGAAGGCATTGCCGCTGATCAGGTTATCCGCACAGCACAGATACAGCTTCACACGTTTGTTCAGACCGCGAGTGATGGCAAACG
Organism: Citrobacter sp. wls718; assembly: GCF_005280945.1. NCBI lineage: Bacteria > Pseudomonadati > Pseudomonadota > Gammaproteobacteria > Enterobacterales > Enterobacteriaceae > Citrobacter > Citrobacter sp. wls718. Next base: position 74,228 of record NZ_SZWV01000052.1, on the reverse strand, counting down.
CCAGAGCGCCCGTTACCGTGGCCGCGCCGCCCATATCGGACTTCATTGAGTCCATAAACGCGCTTTGCTTGATGCTGTAACCGCCGGAGTCAAAGGTGATCCCTTTGCCGACCAGGCAGGCGTAAACCGGAGCGGTTTTATCACCGGTTGGGTTATAGTCCAGCGCCAACAGTACCGGTGGACGTTCAGATCCACGACCTACCGTGTGCAGACCCATGTAATTCTGCTCGCGCAGATCTTCGCCTTTGGTGATGCGGTAAGAGACGTTATCGCACGCCACGCTGCACAGCAGATCAACCGCGCGCTGCGCCAGCTGTTCCGGGCCGAGTTCTTCCGCCGGGGCATTGATGGTGTCACGTACCCAGTCAATGATTTTCAGGCGGCTATCCAGTTCCTTCTGCTGCGCGTCGTCGAGCGGGGCCCACTCAACTTTACGGCTGCCTTTAGGTCCTTTGTAGCCCTGCCAGAATGCCCAGCTGCGCTCGGTGTCCCAGCCTTCGCCTTCCAGCTGAATATGTTTGATACCCAGACCGTCGATTTTCCGCGCGGCGCGCTGGATAAGGCCCAGATCGTCTTTTCCATTAAGGTGTAGGGTAATGCCGTCACTGTTAATGCTGTAAGTCGCTTTTTCACCCCAGCGCGCGTCAGCAGGCTGCGTGGAAAGCGTAATTTTCATGGCTTCTGTCATTTTATTTATCCTTATTTTCGCGCATACAGGAAAACGGGCCACCCGTGGGCAGCCCGTTGACTTATTCAGCTTCGTCCAGCCAGACCAGCAAAATGGCCTCAAGGATTTTTTCGTTCGATGCTTGCGGATCATCATCGAACTCTTCCAGGTCACAGATCCATTGATGCAGATCGGTGAAACGAACGGTCTTGGGATCGAGATCGGGGAACGCGTCGTACAGCGCCTCGCCGATTTCACGGCTGTCGGTCCACTTCAGTCCCATACTACCCTCTGTTAATGCTCACGCGCATGATTGATTGTGTAACGTGGGATTTCGACCACTAAATCGTCTTCGGTGACGCGAGCCTGGCAGCTTAAACGGCTCTCCGGCTCCAGTCCCCAGGCTTTGTCCAGCATGTCATCTTCTTCTTCCGTGCTTTCCGGCAGGGAATCGAAGCCTTCACGCACGATGCAGTGACAGGTGGTGCAGGCACAGGATTTTTCACAGGCGTGTTCAATCTCGATGCCGTTACGCAGGGCAACGTCGAGAATGGTCTCACCGGTCTCAGCTTCCAGAACTGCGCCATCGGGACAGAGATCCTGATGAGGCAAAATAACAATCTTTGGCATATTAAACCTCGTCCACGGAATGGCCTTTCAGCGCGCTACGGACGGACTTGTCCATGCGGCGAGCGGCGAATTCCTGGGTTTGTTTGTCTACGTTTTTAATGGCTTGTTCGATAGCGTCAACATCGTCACCCTGTGCAACCTCGCTCAAATGCGCGGCGGCGGCGTCGATGGCCTGACGTTCTGCGGCGCTTAACAGCGCGGCATCAGCGTTCAACGCACCGGATAAACTCTCCAGTACGCGTGCAGCTTCGACTTTCTGCTCTGCCAGCATGCGGGCTTTTACATCCTGCTCGGCAAAGCTCATCGAATCCTGGATCATGGAAGCGATTTCGTTGTCCGTCAGACCGTAGGACGGTTTGACCTGGATAGAGGATTCCACGCCGGTCGATTTCTCCATGGCCGTGACGCTCAGCAGTCCATCGGCATCAACCTGGAAGGTCACGCGAATATGCGCCCCACCCGCCGGTAGCGCCGGAATGCCGCGCAGTGCAAAACGCGCCAGAGAACGGCAATCCTGCACCAGTTCACGCTCGCCCTGCATCACATGAATCGACATCGCCGTTTGGCCATCTTTGAAGGTGGTGAAGTCCTGCGCGCGGGCCACCGGAATGGTGGTGTTACGCGGGATCACTTTCTCCACCAGACCGCCCATGGTTTCCAGCCCCAGGGACAGCGGGATGACGTCCAACAGCAGCATTTCACTGTCAGGCTTGTTGCCGACAAGAATGTCCGCCTGGATAGCCGCACCGATAGCCACCACTTTGTCCGGGTCGATAGAGGTCAGCGGCGTGCGACCAAAAAACTCACCCACGCGTTCACGCACCAGCGGTACGCGTGTTGAACCACCGACCATCACGACTTCCAGAACGTCCTGCGCCTCAACGCCGGCATCTTTCAGTGCACGACGGCAGGCCAGCAGCGTGCGCTTAACCAGGGCGGAAATCAGTTCGTTAAAGGTTTCGCGGGTAACTTCACCCTGCCACCCGGCCACGTTAACCGTGACGGATTCAGCATCGCTGAGTGCAATTTTGGCGGCAATCGCGGCATCGAGCAGCTCGCGCTGTACGCGGTTATCGCTGCGATCGGCCACACCCGCCTGCTCGCGAATATAATCAGCCAGCAGATGGTCGAAATCATCACCACCGAGCGCGGAATCGCCGCCCGTCGCCAGCACTTCAAACACACCACGGCTCAGGCGCAGAATAGAAATATCAAACGTGCCGCCGCCGAGGTCATAGACCGCAATCACGCCTTCCTGACCCGAATCCAGTCCATAGGCAATCGCGGCAGCGGTCGGTTCGTTCAGCAGACGCAGCACGTGCAGGCCCGCCAGACGCGCGGCGTCTTTGGTACCCTGACGCTGCGCGTCATCAAAATAGGCGGGAACAGTGATCACCACACCGTCCAGTTCACCTGACAGCGCTTCGGTCGCCCGTGCGGCCAGTGCTTTGAGAATATCGGCGGACACGCGTACCGGATTGAGCAAACCCGCTGCGGTTTCGATCATCGGCAGGCCGTTTTCGCTTGCCTGGAACGTATACGGCAGATGCGGATAACGCGCCTGGATATCCGCGAGCGAGCGCCCCATCATACGTTTTACCGAACTGACGGTGTTTGCAGTGTCCAGCGCCGCGTTGGCACGGGCATCGTAGCCGACAGCGTAGCCCTGCTGCTGATAGTGAACCACTGACGGCAACAGGTGGCGACCTTCGTGGTCAGCCAGCGTTTCGGCCTGGCCGCTGCGTACGGTCGCGACCAGAGAGTTGGTGGTGCCTAAGTCAATGCCTACCGCCAGACGACGCTGGTGCGGTGCGGCACTCAGACCAGGCTCACTAATTTGTAATAAGGCCATTTTCGCTTCCGAAATTAAAAATCGAGCAGTTTTTCTTCGAGTTGTTCTGCACTGCTTCGCAGTTTATCGAGAAAACGCAGTTTACGCACGGTCTCAGCCGCCACGTCCCACGCTTCGCTGTCCAGCTGTTCGACCATCAACTGATGGCGAACCTGGTACATCTCGTTGATGCGTTTCATCAACGCATCCAGACGTTCACTGTCTTTAGCCTGTTCAATCTCGTCCAGCTCTTCGCGCAGCTCGAGTTGCTCCATCAGGAACGCGGTATCGCGCACCGTGTGCTGCTCGTTTCTGATATCAAAGCCGTGTAAAGACAGTAAGTATTCAGCGCGCATCAAGGGATGACGCAGCGTTTGCCAGGCCTGGTTGATCGTGGCGGACTGCGAAACTGCAGCAAGTTGTTCCGCCTGGGAACCGCTGGCAAATTTATCAGGATGATACTGACGTTGTAGATCCTGAAAACGGAGGCTCAGCGCCTGAGTATCGAGCTGATAGCAGGCCGGTAAGCCAAAGAGGGTGAAGTAGTCCATAACATTCTCAGGGGTAGCCTGTTAGAACAAACCCCACACGTAGCAGCAAGGCCACGGTGGGGTTTTCGGGTGACGCACGTTACACGTGGAAGCTTTCGCCGCATCCACACTCGTCTTTCACGTTAGGGTTAGTGAACTTAAACCCTTCGTTCAGACCTTCTTTGACGAAGTCTAACTGCGTACCGTCCAGAAATTGCAGGCTTTTACCGTCGATCACGACTTTAACGCCTTTGTCTTCAAACACGGTATCTTCAGCCGCCGGCTCGTCAACAAATTCCAGTACATAGGCCATACCTGAGCAGCCGGAGGTTCTCACACCCAGGCGCAGGCCAAACCCTTTACCACGGTTTGCCAGGAAGGTATTTACTCGCGCTGCTGCACTGTCGCTTAAGGTAATCGACATAATAAAACCTCAACTCTTAATTATTTTGCTTCACGTTTGCTTTTGTAATCCGCAATCGCGGCTTTAATCGCGTCTTCAGCCAGAATAGAACAGTGAATTTTCACCGGTGGCAGTTCAAGCTCGTCTGCGATATCGGTGTTTTTAATCGCCTGTGCTTCGTCCAGCGATTTCCCTTTCACCCATTCGGTAACCAGGGAGCTGGAGGCAATGGCGGAACCGCAGCCATAAGTCTTAAAACGCGCGTCTTCAATGATACCTTCATTGTTGACTTTGATCTGCAACTTCATCACGTCGCCACAGGCCGGTGCACCCACCATACCGCTGCCCACGTTCTCGTCGCTGTTGTCAAAAGAACCCACGTTACGTGGATTCTCATAATGATCGATTACTTTTTCGCTGTAAGCCATGATGAATTCTCCTTATCGGTACCGATTAATGATGTGACCATTCGATGCTGTTGATGTCTACGCCCTGTTTGAACATGTCCCACAGCGGGGAAAGTTCACGCAGACGGCCGATAGACTTGCGAACCAGATCGATGGTGTAGTCAATCTCTTCTTCGGTAGTGAAACGACCTAAAGAGAAACGGATTGAGCTGTGTGCCAGCTCGTCAGTCATACCCAACGCGCGCAGCACGTAGGAAGGTTCCAGGCTTGCAGACGTACAGGCAGAACCGGAAGAAACGGCCAGATCTTTCAGCGCCATGATCAGCGACTCGCCTTCAACGTAGTTAAAGCTGACGTTAAGGATGTTCGGTGCGCCATGCTCAAGATCACCGTTCAGGTAGACCTCTTCCATGTCTTTCACGCCGTTCCACAGACGGTTACGCAGACTGCGCAGGCGCGCCATCTCGGTTTCCATCTCTTCTTTCGCGATACGGTAAGCTTCACCCATACCCACGATCTGGTGGACAGGCAGCGTACCAGAACGCATACCGCGCTCGTGACCACCGCCGTGCATCTGTGCTTCGATGCGGATACGCGGTTTACGACGAACATACAGTGCGCCGATACCTTTCGGACCGTAGATTTTGTGACCGGAGAAGGACATCAGGTCAACTTTCAGCTGGCTCAGGTCGATAGGCAGTTTGCCCACGCTCTGGGTCGCATCAACGTGATAGATGATGCCACGCGCACGGCACATTTCGCCGATAGCCGCGATATCCTGCACCACGCCAATTTCGTTGTTCACGTGCATAATAGAAACGAGGATGGTGTCATCACGCATCGCCGCTTCGAGTTCTTTCAGGTCAATAATGCCGTTACGCTGCGGGGCGAGGTAGGTGACTTCAAACCCTTCGCGCTCCAGCTGACGACAGGTGTCCAGCACGGCTTTGTGTTCCGTTTTGCTGGTGATGATGTGCTTGCCTTTTTTCTGATAAAAGTTGGCCGCACCTTTAATCGCCAGGTTGTCGGATTCGGTCGCGCCGGAAGTAAAGACGATTTCACGCGGATCGGCACCCACCAGGTCAGCAATCTGATTACGGGCGATATCTACCGCCTCTTCAGCATGCCAGCCAAAACGGTGAGAACGGGACGCTGGATTACCAAAGTTTCCGTCCAGGGTCAGACACTGCATCATTTTCTCGGCAACACGCGGGTCCACCGGCGTGGTTGCGGAGTAGTCGAGATAGATCGGTAATTTCATTGCTCTATAAACTCCGTACATCGCTTCAATGCAAGGAACCAGGCAACCGGCTGGATGTACGGCCGAGTTAACGGGGTGTCCAACACCCCGGCCTGATTCTAAAATACTTTTATTATGCGCGTAACTTAACGTCGATCGCGTCTTGCGTGCGGGTGCTGCGTGGAGCGTCATGCGTGTGCTGGCGACCAGACACATCCAGGACTTCCTGGTTATTCACCAGTTCACCCAACGTAATGTTGTTGAGAAAACCCGTCAGACGGTCGCTCAGATCGCGCCACAGCGCGTGGGTCAGGCACTTATCGCCGCCCTGACAACCACCTTTGCCCTGACAACGGGTGGCATCTACCGACTCGTCAACAGCGCTAATGACTTCACCTACTGCGATGCTGCTTGCATCTTTACCCAGCAGATACCCGCCGCCTGGTCCACGTACGCTTGAAACCAGACCGTTTTTACGCAAACGGGAGAACAGCTGCTCCAGGTACGACAGGGAAATGCCCTGACGTTCAGAAATATCAGCCAACGGTACCGGGCCCGTTTCGGAGTTGAGCGCAACGTCCAACATTGCGGTCACGGCATAACGCCCTTTTGATGTCAGTCTCATGTCTTACTTAGCCTCAAACTCGCCCCTGCCCGGGGTTTTTTATTGTAAAATGGGGGTATTGCATAGCAGGGGCAAGTCTGACATTCCCGACTAAATCAGTCAACTATTTACTTGACTAAATTAGTCAGGTATTTAACCTTCAGTGCCGTTTTCATTTGCGGATAGCACTTCGCTTATCCGGCCTACAAAATCGTGCAGCTATACGGCATCAAGACGCCTACTTTCCTTTATTCTGCTGCTCTATAGAAGCAAGCATTCCGCGCAGAATATTCAGCTCCTGGCTCTCAGGACGCGCACGCGTGAACAGACGACGCAGTTTGTTCATCACCTGCCCCGGATGGTTCTCGCGGATAAAGCCCGTCGACAGTAGCGTCTGTTCCAGATGACCGTAAAAACGCTCTAAATCATCGACCAGCGGATACTCGGTTTCTTCGTATTCTGCCGTCTTACCGCTTTCCTGCGTTGCCAGCCAGGCCATTCGCACTTCATAAGAAATGACCTGAACCGCCATCGCCAGGTTCAGCGAACTGTATTCCGGGTTCGCTGCTATCGCGACGTGATAATGGCATTTTTGCAGTTCGTCGTTGGTCAGCCCTACGCGTTCACGACCAAATACCAGCGCAACCGGGGTGTTCGCCGCTTCGGCGACGCTTTTTAAACCGCATTCGCGCGGGTCGAGCATCGGCCACGGCAAGGTACGGGAGCGCGCACTGGTTCCGACCACCAGACTACAGCCAGCCAGCGCTTCATCGAGGGTATCGACGATTTGCGCATTACCGATCACGTCGCTGGCACCGGCCGCCAGGGCGATGGCCTGGGAGTCAGGTTTGACCAGCGGATTCACCAGCCACAGATTGGTTAAACCCATGGTTTTCATTGCGCGGGCAACGGAGCCCATATTGCCGGTGTGAGAGGTCTCCACCAGCACAATTCGAATATTTTGCAGCATTGTCTTTCTTCGGCTAAAGATTATTCGGCCATATTATCATAAAACGAAGACATATACCGAACTCGCTGCTATACTCTGCGCCGTTTTCCCGTTCTTTAACATCCAGTGAGAGAGACCGATGCATCCGATGCTGACCATCGCCGTGCGCGCAGCGCGCAAGGCGGGTAATGTAATTGCCAAACACTACGAAACACCAGACTCTGTAGAAACCAGCCAGAAAGGCAGCAATGATTTCGTGACTAACGTCGATAAAGCCGCAGAAGCGATTATTATCGAAACAATCCGCAAATCTTACCCTCAGCACACCATCATCACCGAAGAAAGCGGTGAACATATTGGTGAAGATCTGGATGTTCAATGGGTTATCGATCCACTGGATGGCACCACCAACTTCGTAAAACGTCTGCCGCACTTCGCGGTATCCATCGCAGTACGCATTAAAGGCCGTACTGAAGTCGCCGTTGTTTACGATCCAATGCGTAACGAACTGTTCACCGCAACGCGCGGTCAGGGCGCACAACTGAACGGCTACCGTCTGCGTGGCAGCACCGCTCGCGATCTGGATGGCACCATCATCGCCACCGGGTTCCCGTTCAAAGCCAAACAGCACGCCCCTTCTTATATGAAGATCCTCGGCAAAATGTACACCGAATGCGCTGACTTCCGCCGCACCGGTTCTGCTGCGCTGGATCTGGCCTATGTTGCCGCCGCACGCGTTGATGGTTACTTCGAAATCGGCCTGAAGCCGTGGGATTTTGCCGCAGGTGAACTGATTGCACGTGAAGCAGGCGCACTGGTATGCGACTTCACCGGCGGTCATAACTACATGTCAACCGGCAACATCGTTGCAGGTAACCCGCGCGTAGTGAAAGCCATGCTGGCGAACATGCGTGACGAACTGAGCGACGCGCTGAAGCGTTAATCAGTTGTGGTGCCGGATGCGACGCTGACGCGTCTTGTCCGGCCTACATTTCATACTCATACCGCTTACTAACCTAAAACGGTCGTAATCCCCTTCCCACTGGCACCGCACTCACCCACATCACCACCGCAGCAACCACTAAAATCGCACCACCGGCCAGTGCCAGCGTGGTCCAGGCCATCTGTCGCCACAATACCGGCGCTTTATTGCCGCTGAGTTTCAGCGCCATCGTCCGAAAACTGTGTACCAGTAATGCCAGAGAAGTAATGGTCAGAGAGGTTCCCGCTGCCATCGCCAGCGCCGACGCCATGCCCCAGCCAAAGACGCCCACCACTTTACTAAACAGCAGCACCATTATGGCGCCAGAACAAGGGCGCATTCCCATCGAGAGAATGATCATCAGCCGGGCGCGCCAGTCATCGCCGCTTTGCAGCTGTTCCGGGTTGGGCACATGCTGATGCCCGCAACCACAGCGTTCATCATGCACATGATGCGGTGTGAAAGCGGTAAATGTCGGGCGACGCAGCAGCGCGCGTATTTTTTTTAACGCCCGCCAACACAGTAAAACCCCCAACACGCCGACCAGCGCATAGCTGGCTTTCTCCAGCCAGAAACTGCTCATATGCAGTTGCCGGGCGGGCAGTTGCAGTACCGTGAGCACCACAACGACCAGACCGATCGCCACCAGCCCCTGTAATAAGGACGAGGCCAGCGTCAGCCCGATGCTCGACCTCAGCTTCGAGGGATGCGTCGCCAGCCAGGTGGTAATGACGATTTTCCCGTGCCCCGGACCCAGCGCGTGCAATACCCCATAAATAAAGCTAAACAGCAGCAGCGATCCGCCCGCACGGGTGGGATTGGCGGCCACCGCTTTCAGCAAGCCGCTCATCTGCTGGTTAACGTCCCGTTGCCAGAGAATACTTTGCACCATCACCTGCGGCCAGGCCTGCCAGATCCACAGCACGCCACCGATCGCCAGCAGTAAAAAGAGCGCCAGTGGCCATAGCATGAGCCAGCGGCGTCTGGCTACGCGTTGTTGATAAACTACTGACATTGTAGCGTTACCGTCTGCGCAAATTGTTTACCCAACTCCATATCCTCCGGCGGCGCGTCTTCTTTATCCAGTGACTGCGCAAAGCTCAGCGTTTGTTCATTAGGCGTCGGGGTATGCACGCTAATCCGGCATTGCTTGCTGAAGCCCGGCGCCAGCGTGGCATCGCGGTCCTGGTCGTAACTCATATCCACGTAGTAGGTGGGATCAAACGTGGAAATACTATAAGTCTGTCCGGCAAGCGGCTGTGGTTGGGCCAACGGCAGTACAAACGTCAGCACCGCCTGATGTTCCTCGCGCTCCATGCCATATTCCGTCGGGCGATTTTTAAATTTTACCTTTTGCCCGTTGTGCCACACTTCGGTGAAATAGTGCTGTCCGAGGACATTGGCCATCACTTCCGCAGCCAGTTTTTTCCAGATCTCATCCCCCGGTTTGGCATTGCCCGCATCGTACAGCAGGTCAGCGGAGGTGATTTCATCCATCGTCCAGCGCATTTTCAACGCCACAAACTGGTTATTTTCACTCACCATTTCGGTTTTCAGATGAATAAAACTGTGAGGATGCGCGCCCGCGCCAAAAGACAGGACGACCAGAAACAACGTGACAATGATGCGTTTAACACGCGGCATGATTTCTCCACAATAAATCCAGCCCGCCATCAAAAGGACGTCGTTGGCGAGAATACGCTGAGGATAGCATTGAACGATAAAATATTGGGCCCCTTTTCCGGTATCGATTCAGTTCTCAATTTCGAGAATTTGTTCATCATTGGCAACGAAAATAAAGAGGATTTACCGTATCCCCTTAATGCAAATGATAACAAAATGTTAATATTTGGTTTCATTTTAATTGTTTGATAACAATAAATTTGACTTCACACACGCGAAAGCCTTCACATTTAACTAAAAATTAACTCAAATAGATCCTGTATTTTACAAAAATGGGCATAGATCACATTCACGGAATTTATGATTCATTCCCTCTTCCCTTCGTTGTTAACCTCACGCCGTGACATGCCCTGCCCCCTACTAAAGGTACAACTATGAAATTCAAACTCGCATTACTTAGTGCAACCCTGGTTTCTGCATGCATGTTGTCCGGTACGTCCTTTGCGGCGGAAAAATATGAAATTGCTGTGGTTGCCAAAGTCACTGGTATTCCCTGGTTTAACCGTATGGAAACCGGCGTTAACGAAGCAGCAAAAAAACTGGATGTGAACGCTTACCAGACCGGTCCGTCTACGCCAGACCCGGCTCAGCAAGTGAAAGTGATTGAAGATCTGATCGCCAAAAACGTGAATGCGATAATCGTAGTGCCAAACGATGCCAAGGTCCTTGAGCCGGTACTGAAAAAAGCGCGCGAGAAAGGCATTGTGGTCCTGACGCACGAATCCCCGGACGAGCAAATCGGCCAGTGGGATATCGAAACCATCGACAGTGAAAAATATGCGCAGGCCAACGTTGATGAGCTGGCGAAAAGTATGGGCGGCAAAGGGGGTTATGCAATCTATGTCGGTTCGCTGACCGTGCCGTTGCATAACGCATGGGCCGACTATGCGATTAAGTATCAGAAAGAAAAATACCCGGAGATGTTCGAAGTGACCTCGCGTCTGCCGGTAGCGGAAAGTATTGATAAGTCCTATTCCACGACGCTGGATCTGATGAAAACCTATCCACAAATGAAAGGGATTATCGGCTTCGGTTCACTGGGTCCGATTGGGGCAGGCCAGGCCGTACAGAAAAAACGCGCCAAGGATAAAATTGCCGTCGTCGGTATCGCCATGCCAGCCCAGGCCGCACCTTACCTGATGCGTGGAGATATCAAAAAAGCACTGTTGTGGGACCCGAAAGATGCGGGCTACGCACTGGTGACGGTTGCTGACCAACTGCTGCAAGGCAAAGAGGTCAATACCGATCTGAGTATCGATGGTTTAGGGAAAGCCGATATCGACATGGAGAAGAAAGTGATCCGTTTTAACAAGATCCTCGAAGTCACCAAAGACAACGCGCAATCACTCGGTTTCTAAGGCTTTAGCCAACACCAGGGAACCTTAACGCCGACCGCCTGGTCGGCGCTATCCACCACACTCACACTCAGCGTCCGTCAGGACGCTCGCAGGGGTATTGTCCATGGCAGACACCACCGCATTTATCACTCTTGAGAATATCAGCAAACAATTCCCGGGCGTGCTGGCGCTGGATAACGTGAATCTGACGCTGAAAAAAGGCGAAGTTCACTGTCTGGCGGGCCAAAACGGCTGTGGCAAGAGCACCATCATTAAAGTGATCTCAGGGGTCTATCACCCTGAAAAAGGCGCGCAGATTTTACTTGATGGCAAGCTGTTCCATCACCTGACGCCACAGCTTTCTTCTCACTATGGCATCCAGGTCATCTATCAGGATCTGTCGCTATTCCCCAATTTTAGCGTCGCGGAAAATATTGCGGTTAACCGCTACCTGCCCGGCGGTGATATATGGGTACGTCGCGGCGCCATGAAACAACAAGCGCTGGCAGCCATAAAGCGCATTGGCGTAACCCTCGATCCGGACAAAAAGGTCGAGAAACTCTCCATCGCCGACCGCCAACTGGTGGCGATTTGCCGGGCGATTGCCGCCGACGCACGGCTGGTCATCATGGATGAACCCACCGCCTCGTTAACCCGTCAGGAAGTCAACGGCCTGCTGCGGGTGGTTAACGAACTGAAAGCCGCCGGCATTTGCGTGGTATTTGTCAGCCATCGTCTTGATGAAGTGATGGAGGTGGCTGACCGGATCAGCGTGATGCGCGACGGGAAACTGGTCGGCACGTATCCTGCCAGCGAACTGGACAGCCACGAACTGGCCTTCCTGATGACCGGGCAACGCTTCCATTACAGCCCGCTGCCGGAGAAGTCATTCGACTCCCACGAACCGTTGCTGGAACTGCGCAACCTGAGCCGTCGCGGAAAATACCAGAATATTAATTTGTCACTGCACGGTGGTGAGATTGTCTCGATTGTCGGCCTGCTGGGCGCCGGGCGCACCGAGCTGTGTCTGAGCCTGTTTGGCATGACCCACCCAGAGAGCGGTGAAATGCGCATTAACGGTCAGCCGGTCCGGTTGCGTAATAACCACGATGCCATTCAGCACGGGATCGGTTACGTCTCAGAAGATCGCCTGACGCAGGGACTGATCATGGAGCAGTCGATCTACGACAACACTATCGTCACGGTCTTCGATCAACTGCACACCCGCAGCGGCCTGCTCGACCATGCTAAAGCACAGAAGCTGGTCGCTGATCTTATCCGCGAGCTGAACATCAAAGTGTCCGATCCGCACCTGCCGGTCAAAACGCTATCCGGCGGCAACGCCCAGCGTATCGCCATTGCCAAATGGGTGGCGACCCATCCGCGCATCCTGATCCTCGATTCCCCCACCGTTGGCGTCGACATTGCCAACAAAGAAGGCATTTACCAGATTGCCCGCGATCTGGCCGAGCAGGGAATGGCGGTGCTGATGATCTGCGATGAGATCCCGGAAGCCTATTACAACAGCCACCGCGTGCTGGTGATGCGTCGCGGCAAACTGGTGGCGGAATTTAATCCTCATCAGTGTCGTGAAGAGGAGATTGCTGAAGTGGTCGAGGTCATCAATGAATAGTCTGCATTTCTCCCGTTTGCTCGGGCAACATGAATTCTGGCTGGGCCTGCTGGTGGTGGCACTCGCCGTAGGACTAAGCGTTAGTACCGATGAGTTCCTGTCGCTGGGGAACCTTACGGACGTCGCCACCAGCTACGCCATTCTCGGCATTCTGGCCTGCGGCCTGTTTGTGGTGCTGATTTCCGGTGGAATCGATATTTCATTCCCGGCGATGACCGCCATTGCCCAGTACGCGATGGCCAGTTGGGTGATCGGCCACGGCGGCAACTTTGCGCTGGCGCTGGTTATTGCCATTGCCGTCGGACTGCTGCTCGGGCTTATTAACGGCTTTCTGGTCTACTGGCTGCGCGTACCGGCGATCATCATTACCATCGCCACGCTGAACGTCTACTACGGCCTGCTGGTGTACGCCACTAAAGGTACCTGGCTGTATGGCTTCCCGGACTGGTTCATGAACGGCATCAACTGGTTCTCGTTCACCGCAGCGGACGGCTACGACTACGGACTGACCCAGCCCCTGCTGTGTCTGGCGGCGGTGATTATTGTGACTGCCGTACTGATGAACTATACCCGCCTCGGCCGCCAGGTTTACGCCATGGGCGGCAACCGCGACGCGGCGTCGCGCCTGGGTCTGAATTTGCTGAAGCTGCATTTCTACGTGTACGGCTACATGGGGATTCTGGCAGGCGTTGCCGCCGTGGTGCAGGCGCAAATCACCCAATCCGTCGCGCCCAACTCCCTGCTCGGTTTTGAGTTGACGGTACTGGCGGCGGTCGTGCTCGGGGGAACCAGCATGAGCGGTGGACGCGGTACCCTGACCGGAACGCTGCTCGGCGTTGTCCTGCTGGCCTTCTTACAAAACGGCCTGACGCTGCTGAGCGTCTCCTCTTACTGGCACACCGTGTTCAGCGGCGCCATTATCCTGGTCAGCATTAGCGCCACGGCCTGGAACGAAAAACGTAAACTGGCAAGGGAGCTTTGAGATGAAAACAATCGCCAGATTTTTACCCGGTGATGCCATCATTCGTCTGCAATGCATCATTATTGTGGTCGTCGCGCTGGTCTTCTCGGCCCTGCTTGGCAGCCGTTTTTTCAGCGTGGCTAACTTCCAGTCCATCAGCTCACAGCTACCGATCCTCGGCATGCTGGCGCTGGGAATGGGCATGACCATGCTGACCGGCGGCATTAACCTGTCCATTATTGCCGGAGCTAACGCCTGCTCGCTGGTAATGGCGGCAATCATTGTCGCCCATCCGGATAACCCTCTGTTCCTGGTCATCGCCCTGCTGGCGGGAGCTGCCGTGGCGGTAGCCATTGGTACGCTGAATGGCGCGCTGATCGCCTGGGTCGGCGTGTCGCCGATCCTCGCCACGCTCGGCACCATGACGCTTATCTCCGGGCTGAATATTCTGCTCTCTAACGGCACGGTCATTTCCGGCTTCCCGACCGCTATTCAATACCTGGGTAACGGCACGATTGCCGGTATCCCCGTGGCGCTACTGCTCTTTTTCCTCGTGGCCATCCTGCTGTGGGTATTGCTGGAACACACCACACTTGGGCGCAGCCTGTATCTCGTCGGGTCCAACGAACAGGCAACCCGCTACAGCGGCGTGAATACGGTACGGGTACAGATCTCCGTGTACGTCATTTCGGCCCTGCTCGGCTGGGTAGCCGCCATCCTGATGATGGCGAAATTTAACTCGGCAAAAGCCGGATACGGCGAATCCTATCTGCTGGTCACCATCCTCGCCTCGGTGCTGGGTGGCATCAACCCGGATGGCGGCTTCGGGCGTATTATCGGCCTGGTGCTGGCGCTCATTGTGCTGCAAATGCTGGAAAGCGGCCTTAACTTGCTGGGGGTCAGTAGCTATCTGACGATGGCGCTGTGGGGCGCGGTGCTGATCCTCTTTATCGCATTACAGAATCGTAAAGCCTGATTCCAGGAGAAAAAATTATGGCAAGTTACTTTATTGGTGTGGATGTCGGAACCGGTAGCGCCCGTGCAGGCGTGTTTGATCTCAACGGTAGAATGGTCGGTCAGGCCAGCCGGGCGATTGAGATTTACCGTCCGCAGGCCGATTTCGTTGAGCAATCCTCAGATAACATCTGGCAGGCAGTGTGTAACGCGGTTCGTGATGCGATTAACCAGTCAGATATCAACCCGATTCAGGTGAAAGGTCTGGGCTTCGACGCCACCTGCTCGCTGGTGGTGCTCGATAAAGAAGGTAAACCGCTGACCATCAGCCCTTCCGGGCGCAGCGAACAAAACATTATTGTGTGGATGGATCACCGTGCCATTACTCAAGCCGAGCGCATTAACGCCCTGCATCATCGAGTGCTGGACTACGTCGGCGGGATTATCTCACCGGAAATGCAAACGCCAAAACTGCTGTGGCTGAAGCAGCATATGCCCAACACCTGGGCCAATGCGGGCTACTACTTTGACCTGCCGGATTTCCTCACCTGGCGCGCGACCGGCGACGACACGCGCTCGCTGTGCTCGACGGTGTGTAAATGGACCTATATGGGTCATGAGGACAAATGGGATGCCAGCTATTTCCGCCAGATTGGGCTGGAAGACTTGTTGGAGCACGATGCCGCTAAAATTGGCCGCGACGTGAAAACGATGGGGGAACCGCTCGGTCATGGCCTTTCTGCACGGGCCGCCAGCGAAATGGGTCTGATCCCAGGGACCGCGGTCAGCGTGTCGATTATTGATGCCCACGCCGGAACGCTGGGCACCCTCGGCGCCAGCGGTGTGACCGGCGAAGTAGCTGATTTTGACCGCCGCGTCGCGCTGATTGGCGGCACGTCCACCGGTCATATGGCAATTTCTAAAGAGCCGCGCTTTATCAGCGGCGTCTGGGGTCCTTACTACTCCGCCGTCCTGCCGCAATACTGGCTCAACGAAAGCGGACAGTCGGCCACCGGCGCGTTAATCGACCACGTTATTCAGTCACACCCGTGCTACGACACGTTGCTGGCGCAGGCAAAATCACAGGGACAGACCATTTACGAAGTGCTGAATGCGCTGCTGCGTAAAATGGCCGGCGAACCGGAAGATATCGCGTTTCTGACCCGCGATATGCACATTCTGCCCTATTTCCACGGTAACCGTTCCCCGCGCGCCAACCCTACGCTCACCGGTGCAATTACCGGCTTGAAGCTGTCCCGGACGCCGGAAGATATGGCGCTGCAGTATCTGGCGACCATTCAGGCCATTGCGCTGGGGACGCGGCATATTATCGAAACGATGAACCAAAGCGGGTATACCATCGATACCATTATGGCCAGCGGCGGCGGCACGAAAAACCCAATTTTCGTGCAGGAACATGCCAACGCCACCGGCTGTGCGATGCTGCTACCGGAAGAAAGTGAAGCCATGCTGCTGGGCAGCGCCATGATGGGAACCCTCGCCGCAGGTGTGTTCGATACCTTCCCGGAAGCGATGTCAGCGATGAGCCGCATTGGTAAAACGGTCACCCCGCAAACCAACCGTATTAAGCAGTACTACGATCGCAAATACCGGGTTTTCCACGAGATGTACCAGGACCATATGAAATACCGCCAGTTGATGCAGGAGGACGCATGAGTGATTCATGGTCCCAGGCGACCGGCGTATGGCAGCTCTACAGTGAGGCTCTGGCGGGATTGGGCCAGCATCTGACAGAGCAGACCTGGCAGTCTTTAATGACCGAACTGCGCGACTGCACAGGAAAAATTGTCGTCACTGGCGTCGGTACGTCCGGCATTGCCGCACGTAAAGTGGCGCATATGCTGGCCTGCGTCGAACGCCCGGCAATTTACCTCAATGCCACCGACGCCGCTCATGGCGACCTGGGTTTTTTACGCGCAGACGATCGGGTGATTATGCTGTCGCGCGGAGGGAATTCAGATGAGCTTACCCGACTGCTGCCGGGACTGGCTGCGAGGAACGTGCCGATCATTAGCGTGACGGAAAACCCAAACTCCGCCATCGCCAGCGCCTCCCGGCTGGTGATTTCCACCGGCGTACAGCGCGAGGCCGATCCGCTGGACATGCTGGCGACCACCTCCATTATTCTGGTCCTGGCGATATTTGATGCCGCCTGCGCCTGTCTGATGAGCGAGAGTGGCTACTCTAAAGAAACGCTGTTAGCCGTGCATCCTGGCGGCGATGTGGGATTAACGCTGAGCCGTGGGCAGTAACGCCAGACAGCTGTTCCGGAGGTAATGGATCTGTTGCCTCCGGTGTATTGCTACGTTCACCTTATGTTTTTCACTTATCTGAAATGATAGTACCCGTGAACGTGACCCTGAGCCGGAATCACATGTTCTCCATAATGCTTAACTGACAAACAGTACAGCCACTGGTAGTGTTTTTTTATATTGCAACAAAAGATAAAACAGTGAAAAAGCGTGTTAACGCGCTGCGTTTAACTCCCGCCCACTGTTCCTCGCGTTAAAAATTCTGTGACGGTCTCCAGCATTCCTGGCGGAAAGGATTCCATTCTTCATTTCTATGAGCAAACTTTAGCTATTCTTACCAAACATACTTTCGGGAGACTCTACAGATGATGTCAACGCTTGCCCCGCCATCTGTACTTTCTGCTCCCCAGCGCCGCTGCCATGTGCTGCTGACGCTGTTCCAGCCGGGGCAAATCGCGACCACCCAGACATTTAGCGCCCTCAATGGCGTCGAAGACGATGTGGTCCGCGAGGATATCATCGGCGCGGGGATTGAAATCCAGCGTTATCATCGCCTTACTATAATTGCCACGCAGAATGGTGGCTACCAGATCGAAGGATCGGCACTCAATCAACGATTGTGCTTTCTGCACTGGCTACGACGCGGCCTGCGGCTGTGCCCGGGCTTTATCACCGGGCAGTTCACACCAGCGTTAAAAATGCAGCTCAAACAACGCGGCATCGCCCGCACGCTGTATGACGACACCAATCTGCATGCGCTCATCAACCTCTGTTCCCGGCGACTGCAAAAGCCGTTTGAATGCCGGGATGTCCAGTTTCTGCGCCTGTTTTTACAGTACAGCCTGCTGCAACATCACGCCGGGCTCCACCCGGAGTTTAACCCGCTACAACAGCGCTGGGCGCAATCCTGCGCCGAGTATGCGCTCGCCGAAGAAATCGGTCGTCACTGGCAGCGCCGTGTGATGCAAAGTGCGCCACCGGGCGAGTCGCTGTTTATGGCGCTGCTGTTCTCGATGATCCGCATCCCCGATCCCATTCGCGATAACCATCAGCAGGACCGCCGCCTGCGTCTGGCCATTGCCCGACTGGTGCTACGTTTTCGCGAGAGCGGCAACGTCCGCTTCAGCGACGAACAAGGATTGAACGACCAGTTGTACGTGCATCTTGCTCAGGCGTTGAACCGTAGCGTGTTCGCGATTGGCATTGATAACACCCTGCCGGAGGAGTTCAGTCGGCTCTATCCCCGGCTGGTGCGCACCACGCGAGAAGCGCTCAAGGGATTTGAAGCGGAATACGAGGTGCATTTTTCTGAAGAAGAAGCGGGGCTGGTCGCCGTCATTTTTGGCGCATGGCTGATGCAGGAAAAAGATCTGCACGAGAAGCAAATCATTCTGCTGACGGGCAATAATGAACGACTGGAGACGCATATTGAGCAGCAATTGCGTGAGCTGACCCTGCTGCCGCTGAACGTAAAACATATGCCGATGCAGGACTTTCAGAAACAGGGCTCGCCGCGTGGCGTGGCGCTGATTATTACCCCGTACACCACGCCGCTACCGCTGTTTTCACCGCCGTTGATTCATGCGGATCTGTCGCTTACGCTGCATCAGCAGCAGCAGATCCGCAAAATCCTCGAATCATAACACCGGTGATTGCGCCGTCACTTTAGGCCGCAAGACGATGGCGGGCAGCGCCACCAGCGCCATAACCCAGAATACACCGCTGCCCATATTCTGGTACAGGTAACCAGCGAACACGGTCATAATGGCAATACTGCCGCCCATCGCAATGGCGGAATAGACCGCCTGCAAACGAATCACTTCGCTGCTCTGGCGTGCGGCAATGTAGCGCATAGCCGCCAGGTGACACACGGTAAACGTACCGCAATGCAGGATTTGCACCACGATAAGCCACGGCAGCTCGGTGCTCCAGCCCATCAACCCCCAGCGCACCACGCCACACACGGCGGAGAGCAGCAACAGATCGCGGGCGCTAAAGCGGCGGAACAGCTTGTGGCTGAGTGCGAAGATAATCACTTCCGCGACCACACCCAGTGACCATAAATAGCCCACCGCTGACGCCGAATATCCGGCAGACTGCCAGTAAATAGCGCTGAAACCATAATAGGCGGCGTGCGCCCCTTGCAGCAGGCTCACGCAGGCAAGAAAGCGCCAGCTCTGCATAACCAGCTGACGCCATGCTGGCCATCCGGTACTCTCCTGCTGGCGAACTTCTCCCGCAGGCTGCACGCTCGGGCGGATCATCATACCCAGCAGCATTGACGCCAACGCCAGTGACAGCAGCACCAGGATCACCCGATAGTCATACAGGGTCACCAGCTTACCGGTCAGCGCCGAGCCAATCACAAAGGCCACAGACCCCCACAACCGCACCCGGCCATAGTCCATGGTGATTTGCTTTTGCCAGGTATTCGCCAGCGCATCCGTCAGCGGCACCAGCGGCGAGAAGAACAGGTTAAACCCGACCATCACCACCATCAGCCACGCCACATGCGTCCCCGCCCAGAAGGCCAGCGCAAACACCAGCGTCAGCAGCGCTAAAATGCGTAAAGCGGAAATCAGACGAGAGGGATCGCTCACGCGCGGCGCAATCAACAAACTGCCGAGAAAACGGGCAATCAACCCCGCGCCTAACAGCAGGCCGATGGTTTCAGGCGTCAGCCCCAACCCTTCGAGCCACACGCTCCAGAAAGGCAGAAAAATCCCGTAGCTAAAAAAGTAGGTGAAATAACCGAGCGCCAGCCAGCGCGTGGAGTGCAAAACCATGATTCCCTCCCGTTTGGAGGCGATAGTCTGGCGATAAACCCCGGCTGGCGCAAGCGAGTATTAACAGGCAGATAACATGATAATTGCCCTATTCTACGCGAATTTGCAGCGCAAAATGGCACTGTTCTCCCTGCGCTAAAAGGCGTAACCCCGGCTGGCCCGGCATGTGGTGGGCATTCACCGGATGCGTCTGCGGTTCGAGGCAAAGGAACTCCTCACCCGACATTCTGAACAGCATAAGCCACGGAGTTTGCGCCAAAATCGTGAGCTTCATCACATCTCGTTGAATGACCGCCTGCCCGCCCCAGCCGGAATACCCCACGTTCAGCCAAGCGTCCTCGCCATACTGTGCGCGAGTGAAATCAGCCGCTGGTGGGATATCGTGCTGCCAGGGTAACGGCAGGTGTTGCGCCCCTTCCGGCCAGTAGCCGCTGGCAGAAAACTGCGCCGTACTGCGCGCATCAAAGGCAAAAAACGGATGGAAGCCACAGCCGTACAACATCGGTCGTTCACCGCTGTGGGTGAGGGTCAACGAGGCATGCAGGCTGGACGCTTCCAGTTGATAGCACAGCTGCGCCGTATAGTCGTAACCGCACGGATGCCAGCCGCGTAAGCGCAGCAAACAGCCGCTTTGAGTCGCATTCACCACCTCCCAGCGCCGCAGCCAGCCGTCACCGTGTAAGAAGAATTTATCGTCCGCCTCATGCTGCGGCAAAACCACCTCTTCCCCCCGCAGCAGAAAGCGATTATCTGCCACCCGGTTAGCCAGCGGTAACATGGGGAACAGGCCGCAATCCCCCGGTTGTTTCCCCTGGCCCTCACGTAAAACCGGTTGTTGATGTTGTAACGACACCAGACTCAACAGCGACCCGCCCTGAGGGTCAACGCACATCCGAAGATGTGCGTTTTGTAGCATCAAAAGGTTGTCCATTACCGGGCGCTACGTGGTTGGGCCGAAGGGCTGGCTTTGCTATGCTGCGCCGCCAGCTGTTCTTCCAGCGCTTCCAGGGTGACGCCCTTGGTTTCCGGCACATAGCGCAGAACGTAAACATAACCCATGGCACAAATCACACCGTACAGCAGGAAGCTCCCGGCCGCACCCAGGCTGGCATTGAGCAGCGGGAAGGTGTAGGTCAGCAGGAAACAGGCAATCCACAGTGCCAGCGTACCCAGCGACATCGCCAGACCACGCACGCGGTTAGGGAAAATTTCCGACAGAAGCACCCAGGTCACCGGGGCCAGCGTCAGGGCGTAAATAGCGATTGCCGCCAACACCAGTACCAACACCGGCCATCCCATAATGCCCAAGCCGTAGGCACTGGCGATCAGCACATAGATAACGGTCAGCCCCGATGCGCCAAACAGCATCAGTTTGCGACGGCCAATTTTGTCCACCAGCGGCAGAGCGGCAAGGGTGAAGACCAGATTAATGATCCCCGTCGCCACGATCGATTTTAACGTACCGTTGATATCGAACCCGGCGGAGGCAAAGATCTCCTGCGCATAGTTGAAGATCACGTTGATTCCACACCACTGCTGGAATACGGCCAGCACCATACCAATAATCACGATCGGTTTGATCTGCGGTTGCAGCAGCGTAGACCAGGCGACCTTGTGATTATCTTTTTGCAGCGTGTGTTCAATCTCCTTCAGGGTTTGCTCTGCATACGCTGTACTGCCAATCCGTTGCAGCATGGCGCGTGCGCGCTCAGGTTTCCCGGCCTTCACCAACCAGCGCGGAGATTCCGGCACAAAGAACATCAGTACAAGAAACGCCAGTGCGGGGAATAACTCGGCACCGAACATCCAACGCCAGCCCGTCTGACCGTTCCAGCTTTCCACAATCGCCTGCAGGGTCGCGCCAGTGGCAACGGGTTCAGCAATCATCAGATTGATAAGCTGCGCCGCCAGCACGCCAATCACGATGGTCAGTTGGTTAACGGCAACAAAACGACCGCGCTTTTCAGCCGGGCTGACTTCAGCGATGTACAGTGGACTCAGCGCCGACGCCAGACCAATCCCCACCCCGCCGACGATACGATAGACAATAAACATATCGAAATTGCTGGCCACGGCGGTGCCCCAGGCAGAGGCACTGAAGAGTATCGCAGAGAGGATCAGCGGCATTTTTCGACCAAACTTGTCGGCACACCAGCCGGAGATCAGCGCACCAAAAATACAGCCGACCAGCGCCGAGCTCATCGCCCAGCCGGACTGCGCCGGATCGGTAATCGAGAAATACGCCTCATAGAAGGGTTTTGCCCCACCAATCACTACCCAGTCATAGCCAAACAGTAAACCACCGCAGGCCGCAACCAGGCAGATAGTCCAGACATAGCCAATCTTTAAATGTGTCTGCGCGTTATTCATTATCATTCCTCTTTCAGGGAAACGCAGGGAACAGAAGGTTTCAGGTGGGGTTGCCCCCACCCGATCAGGGTGTTACTGGAAAAGCGATATGTTGATGGCGTGACGCAGCAGCAAGGCTTTGTCGTGCGCCGGATGACGTTGCAATAGCGCATCAAGGTCATGCTGGCAGGCAGGCAGATTGCCCAACCCCAGGTGCCCAAGCGCGTTGATGAACAGACAGTGTTGCTGATGTTTCTCGTGTGCAGAGGTATCCAACACCACTAAATCAGGCAGCGATACGGCAAAGAAATCGACGTCCGGTACCTGGTCATGCTGCGTATCAACCCACTGCAGGAAGCTGTGGAACAGCGTGTCCGCTTGCGCGGTGTCCCCCATCGCTTTCAACGCCATGCCTTGCCAGAACAGATAGTCCACCGGCTGGTCGTTGTAATAACGTCCGGCGTCAAGCGAACTACCGCCCCGCGTTGCCCGCACAAAATAGCGCTGGGCCTCGTCATGGTGTCCCTGCTGCTGTGCGCAATGGCCCAGCAAATACCAGATGTCATTATCCGTTTGTCCGGGTAAACGTCCTTCGCCGAGGTTCTGCGGGTAGTGCAGCGCCTGTTGCAGCAAGACGATGGCAGCCGGGAAATCGTTGATGTGAATAGCGGCCAGTGCCCGATGCAGTTGATTGAGCAGATACTGCCCGGTGGCTTTGCCTTCACCGCCTTCCCACGGGTGGAACACGCGTTCGTTGAGCACGGCCGCCGCGGCATCATAGTGACCCACGCCATTCCATAAACTGAGCAGTTCTACCGTCAGGTCATCACGATGGAAAACCACCTCCTTGCTGGCTTCCAGCCTTGCCAAACGCTGTTTAGCCGGTTGTGCCAGAAGTTTATTGAGGTAGTCGAGCTCAAACAGGAAGCGCGCATTTTTCGGCTCCAGCGCCACGGCCTGCGACAGATAACGCTCTGCCAGTTGAGCATCATGCTGCTTGTTCCAGGCATAAATCCCCAGCAATCGGTGTACCGGGGCAAAATCCGGCTCCTGCTCAAGCGTGAATTGCCAGCAGGAGACCGCCTCGTCATAACGTCGTTTGCTATACCAGAAACAGCCGAGCAAATAGCGGGCAAACGCGCTATGCGCCAGCGTTTGTAGCATCTGCACTTCATCCAGCGTATTGGGGAATCGCACACGGTTTTGCAGACACTCGCGAGCGCGTATGATGAAAGACTGAGGGTTATCACTGAGTGAAGCCCGCCACAACATCGGCAGCGTTTCCTGGCTGTCGAGCAGTTCCAGCACATCGCGCGCCGCATCTTGCTGCCCCAAAGAAGTCAGCCAACCCGCCAGCTCGCAGGCATTGGTACCACGTCGCCCGGTAACGGACAGCAGTGCGGCGGCTGAATCTTCGTCCTGGCCGATAGCCCAGCGCGCATAGTGCAGGGTGTAACTCAGCGGATAGTCAGCCAGCTGTTGGCGAATATATTCCAGCGCCTGCTCGCTGCGATCAAGCTTCGCCAGCACCAACGCTTTCAGCCCCATCGCCAGGTTATTACTGCCGTTGAAACGCAGACTCTGATCGACCTTCTCCAGCGCACCAGCATAGTCTGCACGCTTCATTGCCAGACGAGCCAGCGACCAGAAGGCGGCATCGCGACAGTTACCGCTCCAGCTTGCCTTGTAGTAACTCTCCCACGCACCGTCATTATCACCCTGACGTTCCAGAGCGGCGGCCAGCAGCATGCTCGCCTCGCCATCACGCGGATTTTTATTGAGTTTATGCGCGCGTTCAAGCGCCGCACGCGCACAGTGCTCGGCCAATGCCCAGTCCGCCCGGTTTAGCGCCAGCGTTCCCAGCGCCACATTATTGCGGTAATCCAGCGGATCAACCTCCAGCGCGCGGCGATAATAATCCTCTGCATAACGGCTGGCGTGATTGTATTGTTCCAGATGCTGACCAATAAAATAGAGTTCATCGGTATTGGACAGCGCCTCTGGCAGTGCCGGCGCAACGGCGGCCGAAGGCAGCGGTAATTCTTCGGCAATGTGCTCTTCGTATTGCAGCAGCGACGAGCCATCCGCGTGGGTCACGGCTATGGTCACCCGCTCGTGACCGCTATCGGACACCTCAGCCAGCCAGCTTTTCCCCGGCTCAAGGGTCAGAATCTGTTCATAAAACGGTTTCCCATCAGCAGAAAGCGTAACCAACACGTCGTGCAGCGGCGCAATAGCGTAAACGCCAACAGAGAGCTGGCCATTGTCACGCACCAGACGCAGCGCCAGTTGAGTGCTGGCGTTTTGCACCATGCCGAGTTCGCTGTAGGGCAGGAAGTTTTGTACGAAGACTTTCTCTTCGTACGGCGCAAGCCAGGTAAAGTCCGGCTGATTATCAGTAAAGACCCCGGTCATCAGTTCAATATACGGCCCGTTGTCATCGGTCAGGTTGCGATCCCAGGCGACGCCAAACTCACCGTATCCCCAGGTCCACTGTTTTTTCCCTGGCGAAACGTGGTGATCGGCGACATGCAGCAGTCCGCCGCGTTCGCCATGGTGCCACGCGCCGACAAAGTCATAGTTCGATTTTTCAGCCATATAGGAGGTCGGAACCGGCACGTTTTTGTAGCGTGAGATATCCACGCCCGCGGAGTAATTCACTTTGTAATAAGTGCCGGTCGCTATCGGGAACGCGGAAACATCGCGCTTACCATGGTCAAAAACGGCAGTCACATCCGGCGGGAACACGCTCTGATGATCGTCCCCGCCCTTCACCGCAGGATTCGCCCACCATAAGAAATGGCGCGGAGTGGCATTACCGTTAAACACTTTTCCGGTTATCTCAATCAGGGCGCGATCCGGATACAGCGTGAATCCTGTCATCACCTGCAAGCCACGCATCGGCTCAACTTCACCCATCCACACCGTGTATTCGCCCTGCTCGCCCTGCTGTTGAGTAAAATCAACCGGCATAAAGGTGGTGGGACGGTGATGCTGAGGCCAGTTAAACTCAATGCCGCCGGAGATCCACGGCCCGAGCAGGCCCACCAGCGCAGGTTTGACGACTTCGTTGTAGTAGACGAAATCGCGCTGTTGTACTTTGTCATAGGCGCGATGAATACGCCCCCCCAACTCCGGCAGCAGCATGATGCGAATGAAGTCATTCTCCATCCACACCGCTTTGTAGTCGCGCATTTCACGCTTGCCGGTTAGCGTATCAATCACGCCATAGGGATACACCGCACCAGAAGATCCCTGATAAACCCGTTTCTCAAGGAACATTGGGTTAGCGTCTTCCTCGCCTGCCGTCCACGTTGGGAGGGTGATCGTTTCCTGCCAGACCTTCACTGAACCGTACATGCCGCTCTCCACTCAATAAACAAAAGTAAAAATTTAACTTGAGGCTATTCTGCGGCAGTTAAGTGGCGTTAAAATGCGCAATGCTCACGCAATACAGTAAAGGGAGTTAAGTGAATGCAGCGTTCGGGGTTCAACAACGCCAGGGTTCGCCAGGCGAATAAACAGATCTTTTTATCGCACCTGTGGCGGGAAAAGCAGCTCAGCAAATCACAACTGGCACAGCTCACCGGCTTGTCGATCCCGGCGGTCAGCAATATTCTCGAAGAGTTGATGGATGAAGGGCGGATCGACCATTCCCGCGAGACATTAAGCCAGCGCGGTTTGAGCAGCGGCAGCTTTCATTTGCCGGAAAAAGGGGCCTGGACATTATGCATCAACGTCACCCCCACCAGCATCACCAGCCAGTTGGCAGATGCGCGCCTGGTCGCAGTCGGTGACTGGCGGCATGAACTGATCAATCCCGAGACGCCAAAAGCGCTATTGACCGCGTTGGCAGCGCACTGGCGGGAATACCGTCGGCACTATCCTGAGGTCACAATCAACCTCGCGCTGGGCGTTCACGGTCAGGTTGATCCGATTACCGGCGCATCAAAGACCATGCCACAGGCACCGTGGAAAACAGCGGTGGAAATAAAGTATTTGCTGGAAGAAATGCTCGGCGTGCAGGTCCTGCTGGATAATGACTGCGTGATGCTGGCGCTGGCGGAAAAGTGGCAGAACCCGGCGGCGAACGGCGATTTTTGCGTGATTAACGTTGATTACGGCATTGGTTCATCGTTCGTCATCAACGACAACATCTGGCGCGGCAGTTTGTTTGGCAGCGGCCAGATTGGACATACCATAATCAACCCTGACGGCATCGCCTGTGACTGCGGTCGTTACGGCTGTCTGGAAACGGTCGCCTCATTAAGCGCCCTGAAAAAGCAGGCTCGCGTGTGGATGAAATCTCAGCCTGCCCCCCATTACGATCCAGAAACGCTGACCACCGATCAGCTGATTGACGCCTGGCAACAGGGCGATGTCCGTATTCAGGCGTGGGCCGAGCACGCTGCCAGCGCCATTGGCCTGAGTTTATATAACTTTTTGAATATATTAAATATTAACCAGATTTGGTTATACGGTCGCAGCTGTGCCTTTGGCGAAAGCTGGCTCAATACGCTGGTACAGCAAACCGGGTTTAATCCGTTTGATCACGGCGATAGCCCACGTGCCAGAGCCACGCAAATAAGTTTCGGTCAGCTTAATCGCTCGCAGCAGTTGATGGGTATTGGCTATCTGTATGTGGAATCACAGCTTAGCGAACTGTCATGATAATGCCGCCAGGGGCACGGCTAAACGATCCTGCGCCAACGCGATAAAATCCTGCAGGGCGGGCTTCAACTCGCCCTTTTTCCAGGCCATCAGCAACGCAATGGTCGGTATATCACCGGCGATAGGGCGAAAAACCACCTGGCCGGTATTAAAATTATTCATATAACCGGGTATCAAAGTCACCCCCAGCCCCATACCAACCAGGTTCATGGTCACCAGAATATTGGTGGCGACCTGCACAATATTGGGTTGGCTTTCCTGCTGTTGAAACCACGCTTTGACAATCTTCGCCAACGCGCCGGAATAGGCCGGATCGGTACTGACAAAGTTCACGCCGTTCAGCTGCTGGGCTGAAATCGTTTTCTCGCTGGCTAACGGGTGGTTAACTGGCAGTACCACGACCAGCGGCTCATGAATCAGTTCCAGATAGTCGAGTTCCGGGCTGTAAATCGGATGGCGCATTAAGCCAACATCCAGCTCGCCGCGCAGAATTTTCTCTTCCTGCTCAGTGGTTATCAGGCTCACCAGTTCAATATGCGTGTCCGGTTGTTTTAAACGAAACAGCGGCAGAACCTTCGGCAGCAGATTCACCTCCGCGGAAGGGACAAACCCAATCGAGAAATGACAGTCTTCCTGCACCGCCTTACGGGCGCGAATTTTGGCATTTTCTGCCTGTTCAAGGATCGCCAGCGCATCCTGCAAAAAGCACTCCCCTGCTGCCGTCAGCGCGACTTTGCGTTTATCCCGCACCAGCAGCGTCACTCCGACGCAGGCTTCCAAATCGCGGATCTGGCTGCTTAACGACGGCTGAGAGGTATGCAACTTCTCTGCCGCACGGGTGAAATTCAGCGCCTGCGCCACCGCGACGAAATAGCGTAAGTGCCTCAGTTCCATACCCTGCTCCTTGTTATCGAAAAAACGTCTCAGCTGGTAGATATTTACTATTTCACAGATTGATAACTAACCAGCAACATCCTTGGGGTACAAAAAAAGAAGGTCAATACATCTTAGCTTTCGGGATTAAAAAATATGACCACACCCTCAAATTTAGACATCTACTCACTGATCGACACGCAAAATGGTCGCGTAACCCCACGGATTTATACCGACCCCGACATTTACCAACTGGAACTGGAACGCATCTTCGGACGCTGCTGGCTGTTTCTCGCTCACGAAAGTCAGATCCCGAAGCCGGGTGACTTTTTCAATACCTACATGGGCGAGGATGCGGTGGTGGTCGTGCGACAAAAAGACGGCAGCATCAAAGCCTTTCTCAATCAGTGCCGACACCGCGCCATGCGTGTCAGCTACGCCGACTGCGGCAATACCCGCGCTTTTACCTGTCCGTATCACGGTTGGTCTTACGGCATTAACGGCGAGCTGATTGACGTGCCGCTGGAGCCACGCGCCTACCCGCAAGGGCTGTGCAAGTCCCATTGGGGGCTGAACGAAGTGCCCGGCGTCGAGAGCTACAAGGGGCTAATCTTCGGCAACTGGGACACCACCGCGCCTGCGCTGCGTGATTATCTCGGCGACATCGCCTGGTACCTGGACGGCGTGCTGGATCGTCGCGAAGGCGGCACCGAAATCGTTGGCGGCGTACAGAAATGGGTGATCGACTGCAACTGGAAATTCCCCGCTGAGCAGTTCGCCAGCGACCAGTATCACGCGTTGTTCAGCCACGCTTCTGCCGTGCAGGTGCTCGGCGCCAAAGATGACGGCAGCGACAAACGCCTCGGCGATGGGCAAACCGCACGTCCGGTGTGGGAAACCGCCAAAGATGCACTGCAGTTCGGTCAGGATGGGCACGGCAGCGGATTTTTCTTTACTGAAAATCCCGATGCCAACGTCTGGGTCGACGGCGACGTCTCCAGCTACTATCGCGACACCTACGCCGAAGCCGAGCAACGTCTGGGCAAGGTTCGCGCCCTGCGTCTGGCGGGTCATAACAACATTTTCCCGACGCTGTCCTGGCTGAACGGCACCGCCACACTACGCATCTGGCACCCGCGCGGGCCGGATCAGGTCGAAGTGTGGGCGTTCTGTATTGCCGATAAAGCGGCCTCTGATGACGTGAAAGCCGCGTTTGAAAACAGCGCCACGCGCGCCTTCGGCCCCGCCGGTTTTCTTGAACAAGATGATTCAGAAAACTGGTGCGAGATCCAGAAGCTGCTCAAAGGCCACCGCGCTCGGAACAGCCAGCTGTGTCTGGAAATGGGCTTAGGTCAGGAAAAACGTCGTGAAGACGGCATTCCGGGGATCACCAATTACATCTTCTCGGAAACCGCCGCACGCGGGATGTACCAGCGTTGGGCCGATTTGCTAAGCAGCGAAAGCTGGCAGGAAGTGCAGGAAAAAACCACCGCTTACCAGCAGGAGGTAATGAAATGAGCGCGTTAGTTTCTCTGGAACTACATCATCGCATTACCCAGTTTCTCTACCACGAAGCCAGCTTGCTGGATGACTGGAAGTTTCGCGACTGGCTGGCGCAGCTTGACGACGAGATCCGTTACACCATGCGTACGACGGTGAATGCCCAGACTCGCGACCGCCGCAAAGGGGTGCAGCCGCCGACTACCTGGATTTTCAACGACAACAAAGATCAGCTCGAGCGCCGCATTGCACGTCTGGAAACCGGTATGGCCTGGGCAGAAGAGCCGCCGTCGCGCACTCGGCATATGATCAGCAACCTGCAAGTTAGCGAAACCGACGTTCCCGATGTGTTTCGCGTCCGACTGAACTACCTGCTGTCTCGCGCACAAAAAGAGCGGGATGAAACCTTATACGTTGGCATGCGTGTGGACAAAGTACGCCGCTTGCCGGGCGATGAGTGGCGTTTACTGGAGCGTGAGATCGTGCTGGATCAGGCGGTGATCTCCTCCCATAACCTGAGTGTACTGTTCTGATGAATCGTGTATTTGCCTGCCCCGTAGGGGATTTGCCGGAGGGTGAAGCGCTGCGGCTCGACACCTCGCCGGTCATCGCGTTGTTTAACGTTGGCGGTGCGTTTTATGCCATTAACGACCGCTGCAGCCACGGTAATGCCTCGATGTCGGAAGGGTATCTGGAAGACGATGCCACCGTGGAGTGCCCACTGCACGCCGCCAGTTTCTGCCTGAAAACCGGCAAAGCGTTGTGCCTGCCCGCCACCGATCAGCTGATCACCTATGCGGTGCATGTGGAAGGCGGCGAGGTATTTATTGATATGCCTGAGGAGGCCTGATGAGCGATTTGCGCGATAACGTCGTTTTTATTACCGGCGGCGGTTCCGGCCTGGGCCTGGCGCTGGTCGAGCGCTTTATTGAAGAAGGTGCGCGGGTCGCTACACTGGAGCTCTCCGCTGCCAAAGTCGCCTACCTGCGCGAGCGTTTTGGTGAGCATGTGCTGGCGGTGGAGGGGAATGTCACCCGCTACGCCGACTATCAGCGCGCGGTGGATAACATTCTCACACGATACGGTACGCTCGATTGCTTTATCGGCAATGCGGGAATTTGGGATCATAACGCCTCACTGGTAAACACCTCTGCCGAGGCGCTGGAAACCGGCTTTCACGAGTTATTCAATGTCAACGTGCTGGGTTATCTGTTGGGGGCCAAAGCCTGCGCCCCCGCGCTTATCGCCAGCGAAGGCAGCATCATATTTACCCTGTCCAACGCAGCATGGTACCCCGGAGGCGGCGGTCCGCTGTATACCGCCAGCAAGCATGCAGCAACCGGTCTGATTCGCCAGTTAGCCTACGAGCTGGCACCCAAAGTTCGCGTCAACGGCGTGGGGCCATGCGGTATGGCGACCGACCTGCGCGGCCCGCAGGCGCTGGGTCAGAGCGATACATCGATTATGCAGTCGCTAACGCCGGAAAAAATTGCCGCCATTTTGCCACTGCAGTTTTTCCCGGAGCCGGCAGATTTTACCGGCCCGTATGTGATGCTGGCGTCACGGCGCAATAACCGCACGCTGAGCGGCGTGATGATCAATGCCGACGCCGGTCTGGGCATTCGCGGGATTCGTCACGTTGCCGCCGGACTGGATCTCTGAGGAGGCATTATGTACCACAATATCATCGCCATTGTCGGCGGCG
>NZ_SZWV01000052.1:22347-43213 GCF_005280945.1 Citrobacter sp. wls718 | reverse complement strand
CCAGCCGCACTGCGTCAACAGGGGTTTGACGGCGAGATCCATCTGTTTTCCGATGAACCGCATCTGCCCTACGAACGCCCTCCACTTTCCAAAACCATGCTGTTGGACGACGTGCCGCAGCTGCAGCCGGTGCTGAACGCAGACTGGTGGCGGGATAATAATGTTCAGCTGCATCTGGGCGTCACCGTTCAAACGCTCGGGCGAGAAACGCAAACGCTGGTACTGGCTGACGGACAGACCTACCCGTGGGATCAATTACTGATTGCCACAGGCGCAGCGGCACGCCCGTTCCCATTACTGGATACGCTCGGTGACCGCGGCTTCACGCTGCGCCACGCCGGAGATGCAGCGCGTCTACGAGACGCGCTCAGCCCCGGGCAGTCGATCGCTATTGTCGGAGCCGGAACCATCGGACTTGAGCTGGCTGCCAGCGCCACGCAGCGCGGTTGTCAGGTCACCGTCATTGAACTAGCTGCCACGGTGATGGGTCGCAACGCGCCACCGCCGATACACCGTTATCTGGCCGCCCGCCACCAGCAGGCTGGCGTACATTTGCTGCTGAATAATGCGATTGAACAGGTGGCTGGCGGGGAACGCATCGCCCTCACGCTGCAACGTGGCGAACAGCTTCAGGTTGATAGCGTGATCTACGGTATCGGGATTGTCGCCAACGACGGGCTTGCCCGTGATGCGGGTCTTGATGTGGCAAACGGCATTATCATTGATGCGTCGTGCAGAACCGTCGATCCGAACATTTTTGCCGCCGGAGATGTGGCAGTACAGCGTTCGCCAGACGGTACGCTGCAACGTTGCGAAAGCTGGGAAAACGCCAATAATCAGGCGCAAACGGCCGCGGCAGCCATGCTGGGGCTGACACTCCCGACGCTACCTCCGCCCTGGTTCTGGACCGATCAGTTCAGCGACAACCTGCAGTTTATTGGCGATATGCGTAGTGATGGGTGGGTCGTTCGCGGCAGTCCAGATGACGGCAAGGCTATCTGGTTTAACCTGCAAAACGAGGTGATAGTCGGCGCGGTAACGCTCAACCAGGGACGAGAAATGCGGCAGCTGCGCAAGTGGATTCAGGCAAAGAAAAAGCCGCTGTTAGCGGCTTTACTTGATGAGACGGTGACGCTTAAGTCGATATAACTGCCGGATGGCACTGTGTTTATCCGGCCTACAAGTAACTCATATGTAGGCCGGATAAGGTGTTTACACCGCCATCCGGCAATCCGTATGACTTATGCGTAAACCGGGAAGCGAGCGCAGATATCCAGCACTTTGGCTTTAATGCGTTCGATAGTGGCTTCATCATTGATGTTGTCCAGAATGTCACACATCCAGCCAGCCAGTTCTTTCACTTCCGCTTCTTTAAAGCCGCGACGGGTCACTGCCGGAGAACCAATACGGACACCGGAGGTCACGAACGGGCTCTTCGGATCGTTCGGTACGCTGTTTTTGTTAACCGTGATGTTCGCACGGCCCAGCGCCGCATCGGCTTCTTTACCGGTCAAGTTTTTGTCGACCAGATCCAGCAGGAACAGGTGGTTTTCAGTGCCGCCAGAAACCACTTTGTAGCCGCGGTTCAGGAATACTTCAACCATCGCTTTGGCGTTTTTCGCAACCTGCTGCTGGTAAACTTTGAACTCTGGCTCCATCGCTTCTTTCAGCGCCACAGCTTTTGCCGCGATCACGTGCATCAGCGGGCCGCCCTGTGCGCTTGGGAACACAGCGGAGTTCAGTTTTTTGTACAGCTCTTCGCTGCCGTCTTTTGCCAGGATCAGGCCGCCGCGCGGACCCGCCAGGGTTTTGTGGGTCGTGGTGGTAACAACGTGTGCATGCGGAACCGGGTTCGGGTATACGCCTGCAGCAATCAGACCGGCAACGTGTGCCATGTCGACGAACAGGTATGCACCGATGCTGTCAGCGATTTCACGCATTTTTGCCCAGTCAACCACACCGGAGTACGCAGAGAAGCCACCGATAATCATCTTCGGTTTGTGGGCCTGAGCCTGCTTAGCCATGTCTTCGTAGTCAATCTTGCCGGATTCATCGATGCCGTAAGGGACGATGTTGTACAGTTTGCCGGAGAAGTTGACCGGGGAACCGTGAGTCAGGTGACCGCCTTGCGCCAGGTTCATACCCAGAACGGTATCGCCCGGCTGCAGCAGCGCAGTGTAGACCGCGAAGTTAGCCTGAGAACCCGAGTGCGGTTGGACGTTAGCGTAGTCGGCACCAAACAGCTCTTTCGCGCGGTCAATCGCCAGTTGTTCAACGATATCCACATACTCGCAACCGCCGTAGTAGCGCTTGCCCGGATAACCTTCAGCGTATTTGTTGGTCAGCTGAGAACCCTGCGCCTGCATGACACGCGGGCTGGTGTAGTTTTCGGAGGCGATCAGTTCGATGTGCTCTTCCTGACGTACTTTTTCCTGCTCCATAGCCTGCCACAGTTCGGCATCATAATCGGCAATGTTCATTTCACGCTTTAACATCCGCATCTCCTGACTCAGCTAACAATAGAATTTCGGCCTAAAAAGGCAGTCCTGTTGGACGACGGCCAACAGTATAACCGAATCAATCTTCGATAACAGGTCTTGACAAAGGATTTTACGCAAACGATTACCTTCACAGCACACAAGGCTTTGGAGAATAATAACATGGCAAATTTCAACGGATTTCTTTTCAGGTTTGTGATGCAGATTTTTCAAGTTGTAACCTTTACAACGCAAAGTTACAAAGAACCATTTACAATGCAGGGGTATTTTTTATAAGATGTATTTGACATACATCATTAAAGCCTCAGATAAAGGAAGACCGTATGCTTGACGCACAAACCATCGCTACAGTGAAAGCCACTATTCCCCTGCTGGTCGAAACCGGCCCGAAACTGACCGCCCATTTCTACGATCGCATGTTTACGCATAACCCAGAACTCAAAGAAATTTTCAACATGAGTAACCAGCGTAATGGCGATCAGCGTGAAGCGTTGTTTAACGCTATCGCCGCTTACGCCAGCAATATCGACAACCTGGCGGCGCTGTTGCCTGCGGTCGAAAAAATTGCCCAGAAGCATACCAGCTTCCAGATTCAGCCTGAGCAGTACAACATCGTGGGCGGTCACCTGCTGGCAACGCTGGACGAGATGTTCAGCCCAGGGCAAGAAGTGCTGGACGCGTGGGGTAAAGCGTATGGCGTGCTGGCTAACGTCTTCATCAACCGCGAAGCGCAGATTTACAGTGAGAACGCCAACAAAAATGGCGGCTGGGAAGGTACCCGTCCCTTCCGCATTGTGGCAAAAACGCCGCGTAGCGCATTAATTACCAGCTTTGAATTTGAACCCGTCGACGGCGGTGCGGTGGCTGAATACCATCCGGGCCAGTATCTGGGCGTCTGGCTTAAGCCGGAAGGTTTCCCGCATCAGGAAATTCGTCAGTACTCTCTGACCCGCAAACCGGATGGCAAGGGCTACCGCATTGCAGTTAAGCGTGAAGACGGCGGTCAGGTTTCAAGCTGGCTGCATAACCATGCGAAAGTCGGTGACATCGTTCATTTAGCCGCACCGGCAGGCGATTTCTTTATGGATGTCGCCACCGATACTCCGGTGTCGCTGATTTCCGCAGGCGTTGGTCAGACCCCGATGCTGGCAATGCTGGATACACTGGCGAAAGCCGGACACACGGCGCAGGTAAACTGGTTCCACGCGGCAGAAAACGGCGATGTGCATGCCTTTGCTGATGAAGTGAATGAGCTGGGCAACTCACTGCCGCGCTTTAGTGCCCACACCTGGTATCGTGAACCGAATGAAGCAGACCGTGAAAAAGGCGCGTATGACAGCGTGGGCCTGATGGATCTGAATAAACTGGAAGGTGCAATCAGCGATCCGGCGATGCAGTTTTATCTGTGCGGTCCGGTCGGCTTTATGCAGTTTGCCGCGAAGCAGCTGATCGGTCTGGGTGTGAAGAACGAGAATATTCATTACGAATGCTTCGGTCCGCATAAAGTCCTGTAATTACGTCATGCCTGATGGCGCTGCGCTTATCAGGCCTACGGGATTTTGTAGGCCTGATAAGGTGTTTACACCGCCATCCGACAAGCACGGCGCGGCTTAAATTGCTGCGTCGTCTTCTTCGCCAGTACGGATACGCACCACGCGTGCCACGTCAAAGACAAAAATCTTACCGTCGCCAATTTTACCCGTTTGAGCCGTGCGAATAATGGTATCGACACAGGTATCCACGATGTCGTCGGTAACCACAATTTCAATTTTTACCTTCGGCAGAAAATCCACCATGTACTCCGCACCACGGTACAGCTCGGTATGGCCCTTCTGACGGCCAAAGCCTTTCACTTCCGTTACGGTCATACCGGTAATGCCCACTTCTGCCAGCGCTTCGCGGACGTCGTCGAGCTTGAAGGGTTTAATAATCGCATCAATCTTTTTCATGGTTTTCCTGTCGTTTTTATCGCGTAACCGGCTGCTCACCGTATCATAAATCAGTCGTATTTACGGTGCTACTCTTTAAAGTCGTTTGCATCCAGCTCATGTCGAGAAAGCAATTTATAGAATTCGGTGCGGTTGCGCCCCGCCATTCGCGCTGCGTGGGTCACGTTGCCTTTGGTTATTTGCAGCAGCTTACGCAGGTAGTTCAGTTCAAACTGGTTACGCGCTTCAACAAAGGTTGGCAAGGCGGTATTTTCACCTTCCAGCGCCTGCTCCACCAGCGCGTCACTGATCACTGGCGATGAGGTGAGCGCCACGCATTGTTCGATAACGTTGACCAGTTGACGCACGTTGCCCGGCCAGCTGGCGGTCATTAAACGCTTCATGGCATCAGTCGAGAATGCGCGCACAAACGGTTTGTGCCGTTCGGCGGACTGACGCAGCAGATGGTTCGCCAGCAGGGGAATGTCTTCCGTACGTTCAGCCAGCGGCGGGATCTTCAGGCTCACCACGTTAAGGCGGTAGTAGAGATCCTCACGGAATTCGCCCCGCGCCATCGCTTTGGGTAAGTCGCGGTGCGTTGCGGAGACAATCCGCACGTCAATGTCGATATCACGGTTGCTGCCAAGGGGGCGAACTTTACG
The DNA here is from genome assembly GCF_005280945.1 of Citrobacter sp. wls718. Classification (NCBI taxonomy): domain Bacteria; kingdom Pseudomonadati; phylum Pseudomonadota; class Gammaproteobacteria; order Enterobacterales; family Enterobacteriaceae; genus Citrobacter; species Citrobacter sp. wls718. The sequence continues at coordinate 38,125 of NZ_SZWV01000052.1, read as the reverse complement.
CTCCTGCAACACACGCAGCAATTTCACCTGCAATGGCGCGGGCATATCGCCTATCTCATCAAGAAACAGCGTCCCGCCCTCGGCGGCCTGAAATAGCCCCTCACGATTGCTCACCGCCCCGGTAAACGCGCCACGCGCATGACCAAACAGCTCGGACTCGAGCAATTGTTCCGGCAACGCGCCGCAGTTAATCGCAATAAAAGGTTTGCTGCCGCGCGGGCTGGCGTTATGGATAGCCTGGGCAAAAATTTCTTTGCCGGTACCGCTTTGGCCGTTAATCAGCACGCTGACGTCCGATTGCGCCACCATACGCGCCTGCTCTAACAGACGCAGCATCAACGGGCTGCGGGTGACAACCGATTCGCGCCAGCCGTCATCGGTCGCCGGGGCAGATTGTTCCAGCGCCCCGTCAATGGCGTTGTATAACGCGTCTTTATCGACCGGTTTGGTCAGAAAACTAAATACGCCCTGCTGAGTTGCAGCTACCGCATCCGGAATTGAACCATGCGCGGTCAGGATAATAACCGGCATACCCGGCTGGACTTTCTGGATTTCGGTAAACAACTGCATGCCGTCCATTTCATCCATGCGCAGATCGCTGATGACCAGATCCACCTTTTCACGGTTAAGCACCCGTAACCCTTCCTGCCCGCTTTCCGCCGTCACGACGCTGTAGCCTTCACTGGTTAAACGCATGCCGAGTAACTTCAACAATCCCGGATCGTCATCGACCAGCAGCAAATGTGCGGGTTTACGGCTTATCATGGCGTTACCTCCTCGCTCGAGGACCCGGTGCCCCCGGCATCGTCAGGTGTGGAGAGTTTTTCATTCCCGTGCAGCGCATCAGGATTGTAACTGCCGGCAGGCTTGCGCGTGGAAAGCTGACGCTCAATATCGGTCAGATTTTCCAGTTTGCGGGTAGTGAGATCGAGCTGCGTCTGCAAATGCTGTTGCTGCTGACGCAGCGTATCAAGATCGCTGTCTGACGACTGTTGAAGTTTGCTGTAGCGCATGCGCTCTTCAGCCAACTGTAACTGCAGAGTTTGGTCGCTAAACCAGACCTGATACAGCGGCCGTACCTGCGCCGGAATTTGCGGACTGAGCGCATCAAGTCGCGTCACCACATCTCGTCTTTCCGGCGGTGTGATATTGGCACTGGCGAGCAGGATCCCGCGCTTAAACGCGCCCTGCCAGGTGTCAGTGAGCTGGGTACTGGCTTCACTACGGGCTTGAACCGGCATCAGGCGGTCAGCACAGTCCATGGCGCGCAGCCAGTACAACGGATTGCTGTCCGTAGACTGCCCCTGCAGTGACCAGATATCTGCGCACTCGGTTGAAAGGTAATCCGCCAACTGATGGGGCGGAATTTTCTCCTGTGAAGGATCGCCGATAATATGATCCACCGCGTTCGGCACACACCCCACCAGCGCCAGGCACGGCAAGCTTAGCAATAATGCGCGGCGGAAAAAATGTCGTTTAAGCATTCGGACAACAACGTGTGGCATACTCACCAGACTTAGATTCATTTTAATGGTTTTTCATTGCAGATAGCGGCAGTTCGATGCGAAAACAAACGCCTTGCGCATAATCGTCGACCAGGTACAGCTCCCCCCGCATACGGCGGATGCAATCTCTGGCGATACTGAGTCCTAATCCGCTTCCTTTTACCGCCCCTTTTCGCTGATGGCTTCCCTGGAAAAAAGGCTCGAAGATCATGGTCTTTTCTGCTGGCGGAATCGGCTCGCCGGTATTCATTACGTCAATGTACACCGTCGCACCATGCAAGCTGCTGCGGATGCAAATGGTACCGGATTCAGCACCATAGTGCACCGCATTGGAATAAAGATTGTCCAGCACGCTCATTAACAGCACCGGCTCTGCCAGACAGGCGCTTTCTGCCAGCGCCACATCAGTATGTATCATTTTGGCGCGCGCGGGCAGACTATGTGCAGAAACCACTCTCTCCACGAGCGGCGCGATTTCAACCCTTTCCAGTTGAATCGCGTCATCGGCCAGCTTGCGGTTGTAATCAAGCAGTTGCTCAATCAGTTTTTGCAGATTGCGGCTGCTGTCATCCAAAATGCCGACAACTTCTTTTTGTTCCGGCGTCAGTGGGCCAACGACCTGATCGGCCAGCAGTTCGGTTCCCTCACGCATACTCGCCAGCGGCGTTTTGAGTTCATGTGAAAGATGGCGTAAAAATTGATGCCGCTGAGATTCAAGCCACGACAGGCGCTCACTCAGCCAGATAATACGCTGCCCCACCGATCGCAGCTCTCGCGGACCGGTAAACGATACGGTATCGCCCAGCGAGCGGCCTTCCCCCAGACGGTTGATCATTCGTTCAATGGCTTTTACCGGACCGATGATCATCCGCGTGAACAACAGCACCATCGCCAGGCTAACGAGAAACAGTACCAGCGCCTGCCAACCAAAGAACTGACCACGTTCAGCAATTTCTTGTTGCAGCTGCTGGCCGCGCGAGAAGACCACGGTTCGCGTGGCCTGCACCATCTCGGTATTGGCATTGGCAAAAGCCTCAAGACGTGCAGCAGCCACACTGTCGGGGCCGCTGTTTTGACACTGCAACTGCGCGAGATCGTTCAGATCCTGGCGAAGCGCCTGATAGAGTTTGACGTCAGGCAACACACCCGCATGGGCATCCAGCATATCGCTGTAACGTTTACGCTGCCCCTGATAAACCTTCGCCAGTGTCGGGTCATCCAGCACGCAGTATTGCCGATAGCTGCGTTCCATCTCCAGTGCCGCGTTAGTCATCGCCTCACTCCGCCGGGCGTCAATCAGCGTGGTGCGGTTGGTTAGCGCCGCCTGGGCGCTTAGGGCATTCAGACTTTGCCATGCCTGCCAGGCCAGAACTAACAGAGGCAGCAGGATCAGCAAAAATGCCAGCGTAACCAACTGACGTAAAGACCGGGGGAAAACAGACCAGCGCTTCAAAGCGTTACTCTCAACGAAAAGGGATAGGACGATGCTAACTGAGGGGAACGCCAGATACAACAAAGCCGGGAATGACCCGGCTTTGTTATGGAATAAGGCGGTGCCTAACTCGACGTTTCGCCCGGAGTTTGATATGCGCAAGGCAAATATCAGAAGTTGGACGGCAGGCACCTTGTTGTGCGTCATTCGAAGTTTATGTAGCGCGTCCCGAAGGGGCTGACATAAGAAGGTGAATGAGCCACTGCTTAGTATTATGCAGCAAGCGTGCCAATATTCAAAACATTATATTAACACAATGATAAATATACAAAATATATTCATTTAATCGATGAATGGTTTTGGCTGTTTTTTGCGCCATGTGTCGCTAATTAGCAACAACTGTCGCACTTAAAAACAAAACACTTATAAATCAATTAATTAAATGTCTCTTTTTGACGACACCACCCTACCCTCGATGTCGGGAATTCCCGACACTTTAATTTTGCGGCGCAAACACTGAGTTTATTGCCGGATGACGGCGTAAACGCCTTATCCGACCTACAACATAAAAAAAGCCCCTCACGTGGAGGGGCCTTGAACATCACACGGTCGTGTTAGCCGAGTTGTTTACGCGCGTTACGGAAGATGCGCATCCACGGGCTGTCCTCGCCCCAGTTTTCCGGGTGCCAGGAGTTGCTCACCGTGCGGAACACACGTTCCGGATGTGGCATCATGATCGTTACGCGGCCATTTTCGGTGGTCACCGCCGTGATCCCGTTTGGCGAGCCGTTCGGGTTAGCCGGATAGGTTTCGGTGACTTTACCAAAGTTGTCGACGAAACGTAGCGCCACCAAACCTTTGCTTTCCAGTGCCGCCAAATGCGCATCATCACGAACTTCCACACGCCCTTCACCGTGAGAAACGGCAATCGGCATCATGGAACCCACCATACCCTGCAGCAGCAGCGACGGGCTTTGCGTTACTTCTACCAGGCTAAAGCGCGCTTCAAAGCGATCGGAGTGGTTACGCACAAAACGTGGCCACAGGTCGCTACCCGGGATCAGTTCACGCAGATTAGACATCATCTGACAGCCGTTACACACCCCGAGCGCCAGCGTCTGCGGGCGATGGAAGAAGGTTTCAAACTCATCACGCACGCGGTTGTTGAACAGAATGGATTTCGCCCAACCTTCACCGGCACCTAATACGTCACCGTAAGAGAAGCCACCACAGGCCACCAGCGCCTGGAAATTCCCCAGACCAATGCGCCCGCCCAGCAGATCGCTCATGTGAACGTCGATGGCGTCAAAGCCAGCACGGTGGAACGCCGCAGCCATTTCAACGTGAGAGTTAACGCCCTGCTCGCGCAGCACGGCCACTTTGGGGCGTGCGCCGGTGGCGATGTACGGGGCTGCAACGTCTTCGTTGATATCAAACGACAGTTTTACGTTAAGACCGGGATCGGTATCGTTGGCTTTGGCATTATGTTCCTGATCGGCACATTCCGGGTTGTCGCGCAGACGCTGCATCTGCCAGGTGGTTTCTGCCCACCACATACGAAGCGTGGAGCGGCTTTCGCTGAACACCGTCTGACCGTTGGCAGTAATCACAAAACGGTCGCTGGCTTCAGCCTGGCCAACATAGTGAACGCAGTCGCCGAGGCCATGCTGTGCCAGCAGCGCTTCTACCGCCTCACGATCCGCCGCGCGAACCTGAATCACCGCACCTAACTCTTCGTTAAACAGTGCCGCCAGGCGGTCATCGCCGAGCGTGCTGATATCCGCTTGAATACCGCAGTGACCGGTAAAGGCCATTTCCGCCAGCGTCACCAGCAGACCACCGTCAGAACGGTCGTGGTAGGCCAACAGCTTACGCGCAGCAACCAGCGCCTGCATGGCATCATAGAAGCCTTTCAACTGCGCAACGTTGCGGACATCCGCCGGTTTGTCGCCCAGTTGGCGATAGACCTGCGCCAGTGCAGTCGCACCCAACGCGTTATGACCCAGACCGAGGTCAATCAGCAGCAGGGCGTTGTCTTCGGTTGAGAGTTCAGGGGTGATGGTGTGACGGACATCTTCCACACGGGCAAACGCGGTGATCACCAGCGACAGCGGCGAGGTCATTTCACGCTGTTCGTTGCCTTCCTGCCAGCGGGTTTTCATCGACATGGAGTCTTTACCCACCGGGATAGTCAGGCCAAGCGCCGGGCATAGCTCTTCCCCTACCGCTTTGACCGCTTCGTACAACCCAGCATCTTCGCCAGGGTGGCCTGCTGCCGCCATCCAGTTTGCGGAGAGCTTGATACGTTTGATATCGCCAATCTGCGTCGCCGCAATGTTGGTCAGCGCTTCCCCCACTGCCAGACGGGCAGAGGCAGAGAAGTCCAGCAGCGCAACCGGCGCACGCTCACCGAGAGACATCGCTTCACCATAATAGCTATCCAGGCTGGCGGTGGTCACTGCGCAGTTCGCCACCGGGATCTGCCACGGCCCGACCATTTGGTCGCGCGCTACCATGCCGGTGACGGTACGGTCGCCGATGGTTACGAGGAACGTTTTTTCTGCGACGGCAGGCAGGTGCAGCACGCGGTTGACCGCATCGGCCAGCGTAATCTGCTCACGCGCAAGCTGCTCGCCCTTCGCTTTCAGCGTTTGCACATCGCGGGTCATTTTTGGTGTTTTGCCCAGCAGCACATCGAGCGGCAGATCGATCGGCTGATTATCGAAATGACGGTCATTCATCGAAAGATGCTGCTCTTCGGTGGCCTCACCGATTACCGCATACGGTGCGCGCTCGCGCTTACACAGTTCGTCAAACAGGGGCAACTGATCTGCAGCAACCGCCAGGACGTAACGCTCCTGAGATTCGTTACACCAGATCTCCAGCGGACTCATGCCTGGCTCATCACTTAAGATATCGCGCAGCTCAAACTTACCGCCGCGTCCACCGTCACTGACCAGCTCAGGCATCGCATTAGACAGACCGCCCGCACCCACGTCGTGGATGAACAGAATCGGGTTCGCATCCCCCATCTGCCAGCAGCGGTCGATCACTTCCTGACAACGACGTTCCATTTCTGGGTTGTCGCGCTGTACGGAAGCAAAATCCAGATCGGCATCGGACTGGCCGGAGGCCATTGAAGACGCCGCCCCGCCGCCAAGCCCGATGTTCATTGCCGGACCACCGAGGACGATCAGTTTCGCACCGACGACGATCTCGCCTTTCTGCACGTGATCGGCGCGAATGTTGCCGATCCCACCGGCCAGCATGATGGGTTTGTGATAGCCGCGCAGCTCTTCACCGTTGTGGCTATTCACTTTTTCTTCATAGGTACGGAAATAGCCGGTCAACGCCGGGCGACCGAATTCGTTGTTAAACGCCGCGCCGCCCAGCGGGCCGTCAGTCATGATATCCAGTGCGGTAACGATCCGATCCGGCTTGCCGAAATCTTCTTCCCACGGCTGTTCAAAGCCCGGAATACGCAGGTTGGACACGGAGAAACCCACCAGCCCAGCTTTCGGCTTCGCGCCACGCCCGGTCGCACCCTCGTCGCGGATTTCTCCGCCGGAGCCAGTTGCTGCGCCCGGCCATGGAGAGATAGCAGTCGGGTGGTTGTGGGTTTCGACCTTCATCAGGATATGCGCAGGCTCCTGATGGAAATCATAACGACCGGTTTGATGGTCGGCGAAGTAGCGCCCGACCTCAGAGCCTTCCATCACTGCCGCGTTGTCTTTATAGGCAGACAATACGTGATCCGGCGTGGTTTCGAAGGTGTTTTTAATCATCTTGAACAGCGACTTCGGCTGCGGTTTACCGTCGATTACCCAGTCGGCGTTAAAAATTTTATGGCGGCAGTGCTCAGAGTTGGCCTGCGCAAACATGTACAGCTCGATGTCGTTCGGGTTGCGTCCCAGTTTGATAAACGCATCCTGTAAATAGTCGATTTCATCGTCTGCCAGCGCCAGACCCAAACGCAGGTTCGCGTCGATCAGCGCCTGGCGACCTGTACCCAGCAGGTCAACGCTAGAAACCGGCGCCGGTTGGTGATGAGCAAACAACGCTTGTGCATCGTCCAGCGCAGAGAAAACCGTTTCCATCATGCGGTCGTGTAACACGGCAGCCACTTCCTGCCACTGTTCAGCGCTTAGCGTGGAGGCTTCAACATAGTAGGCAACGCCACGTTCCAGACGGCTAATCTGTTGCAAGCCGCAGTTATGGGCAATATCAGTCGCTTTAGAAGACCAGGGGGAGATGATTCCCGGGCGAGGCGTAACCAGCAGCAGCTTGCCTTCAGGGACGTGGCTGCTGAGACTCGGACCGTATTGCAACAAGCGTGCAAGTTGCGCATGCTCATCCTCGTTTAACGGGGCATTCAGGTCAGCAAAATGGACATACTCGGCGTAAATAGTGTGAACCTGAAGATTGGCCGCCTGAAAACGCGCCAGCAATTTGTTAATACGGAATGCAGACAGTGCAGGCGAACCACGCAGAATTTCCATCATAAGTCTCTCGTCTTCGAAGCGCCTGAGGCGCTTATAAGTGTGCGCAAGGGGGGAAACGGGCGTCATTATAAAGAATCTGCCGCGCCGACGAAACCGTTTGCGTCGAAATAAAATCACAACCGTCAGTTATCCTCAAATGCTGCCCCCCTGCTGAAGGAGTTGCCAACTGACGCAAGTTTAAGCAAAATGCCGCTCATTGATGATGAATTCACTTCTTAATCGCGAGCATAGCAGGCTGAAACAACGCACGGTTCAGAGAATTAACTAATTGAAAAAATTAAAGATTAATTATCTGTTTATCGGCATTTTGACGTTGCTGCTGGCAGCGGCCTTGTGGCCATCCATTCCTTGGTTCGGTAAAGCCGACAATCGTATCGCCGCCATTCAATCGCGGGGAGAGCTGCGCGTCAGTACCATTGACTCTCCGTTAACGCATTCCACTCTTACCGGGAAACGCTTCGGGCTGGATTATGAGCTGGCCCAACAGTTCGCCCATTATTTAGGCGTGAAGTTAAAAATCACCGTGCGCCAGAATATCAGCCAGCTTTTTGACGACCTCGACAACGGCAAGGCCGATCTGCTCGCCGCCGGTCTGGTCTATAACAGCGAACGGGTCAAAAATTACCAGCCAGGCCCCACCTACTACTCGGTTTCCCAGCAACTGGTGTATCGGGTCGGGCAATATCGTCCACGCACCCTGGCCAACGTGACAGATAAACAGTTGACTATCGCCCCCGGGCACGTGGTGGTGAATAACCTGCAACACCTGAAAGAAACAAAATTTCCTGAGCTGAGCTGGAAGATCGATGATAAAAAGGGCACCACGGAACTGCTCGATGATGTCATCAACGGCAAGCTGGACTACACCATTGCCGATTCCGTAGCGATAAGTCTGTATCAGCGCGTACACCCTGAACTGGCCGTCGCACTGGATGTCTCTGACGAACAACCGGTGACCTGGTTTAGCCCGCTGGACGATGACAATACACTTTCCGCTGCCCTGCTGGATTTCTTTAACACCATCAATGAAGACGGGTTACTGGCGCGGCTGGAAGAAAAATATCTCGGGCATGGCAATGATTTTGACTATGTTGATACCCGCACGTTTTTACGGGCGGTCGACAGCGTATTGCCTGATCTCAAGCCGCTGTTTGAGAAATATGCGCAAGAGATAGACTGGCGATTGCTGGCGGCCATCTCTTATCAGGAATCGCACTGGGATGCGCAGGCCACCTCGCCGACCGGCGTACGTGGTCTGATGATGCTGACCAAAAATACCGCCCAGAGTCTGGGATTAACGGACCGAACCGACGCCGAGCAAAGCATCAGCGGGGGCGCTCGCTATCTGCAAGATATGATGAGTAAAGTTCCGGATACCGTCCCCGAGGGCGAACGGATCTGGTTTGCGCTTGCCGCCTATAATATGGGGTATGCGCATATGCTGGATGCCCGCGCGCTAACGGTAAAAACCAAAGGTAACCCAGACAGTTGGGCCGACGTAAAACAGCGCTTGCCGCTGCTCAGCCAAAAGCCCTGGTACAAAAAACTGACCTATGGCTATGCACGCGGCCACGAAGCCTATGCCTACGTAGAGAATATCCGTAAGTATCAGATAAGTCTGGTGGGATATCTGCAGGAGAAAGAAAAGCAGGCGATCGAAACGCAGCAACTGGCGCAAGATTATCCGGCGGTTTCGCCCGCAGAGTTGTTAGGGAAAGAGAAATTTCCGCTCTCAGCGTTTCTCTCGCAAACCTCGTCGAACTATCTGACGCACACCCCTTCACTGCTGTTTTCCCCGCAGAAGAAGGAGGAAAAGTAGTAGCATACCCATGCCGGATGGCGGCTTAAAAGCCTTATCCGGCCTACCGCTGCAATCACTCCGTGGCGGACTTTTTCAGGGCTTTAATTTCCTGACGACGCATACGGAAGAAGTCACTGAGCAGGGTGGCGCATTCATCACGCAATATGCCTTCTGTCACCTCAACCCGGTGATTCATGCCCGGATGATGCAGTACATCCATTAACGAACCCGCGGCCCCCGTTTTCGCATCACGCGCACCAAATACCACCCGACCGATACGGCTGTGTACCATTGCACCCGCACACATCACGCATGGCTCAAGGGTGACGTACAGTGTGGCATCCAGTAAACGGTAATTTTGCAGGACCAGCCCGCCCTGACGCAGCGCCATGATTTCAGCATGAGCGGTGGGATCGTGATGACCAATCGGCCGATTCCAGCCTTCGCCAATTACACGATTGTTATGCACCAGAACCGCGCCTACCGGAACCTCACGCTCATCCCAGGCGCGCTTTGCTAGCGTTAACGCATGACGCATCCAGTATTCGTGGCTAAATTCAACATCAGACAAAGGCAGAACTCCAGTAATCAAAGCGGGCGCATTATACACAGACGCTATCGTTTACTCTATTCGAGTTGCTGCAGCTCTCCACGCGGCGTGACGCGCCAACGATGCTGGCAGAACGAGAGCAGCGGATTGTCCTGCTTACTGTCGCTGTAGCCGCTATACAGCGCCAGCGGGGCGCCAATCTGGCGTTCCAGTTGAGTGACTTTCTCATGGCCAAGGCAGCGTAAAGGCAGCACCCAGCCACCGTAACCGCGCGCCATTTGACTGGCGATAAGATTCACCCGAGGCAGCCACGGGGTGTCAAAGTAAACCTGCTCGACCAGCGACTGCGGGGAACCGGTGATCAGCCAAATATCCGCATCAGAGCTTAACAGATAGGTGGTCAGGCGCTGCTGCACCAGCGGAAACGCCGTCACGTGATGGCGAAACCAACGCACAAAATCAGCTTGGTGGGCTTTAAGGCGTGCTTCTCGCCGACCAAAAGTGCATCCCCACAGGAGCAAACTCATTGGCCAACGGGCGGCGCGCCCTTTGATCAACATCGCCACCGCGATAATCGGTAACAGCGGCAGTACAAGCAGCGCATTCAACGGTTGGCGGCGCAGCAGATAACGCAGAAAACTACCGAACATATCCTGCTGGTGTAACGTACCGTCCAAATCAAAAAAAACAACGCGACGCTCGTGATTGGTCAAACCTTAGTCCTCTGGATCGTTGAACCCCAATAGCCAGGTAAACAAGAACCCGGCGATAACCGCAACCAGATAGCCTAACAGATAGAACATCACTTTTCCGGCAACAATCGTCAGCGCCAGCGGTAATCCCGAGATACCAAAGGTGATAACCGTCGCCACTTTCCAGTAGCTGATCAGCGCCCCACCGACCGCACCACCGAGGCAAGCGCCGATAAACGGTTTACCCAGCGGCAGCGTTACGCCAAAAATCAACGGCTCGCCAATGCCCAGTAACCCGACCGGCAGCGCGCCTTTGATCACTTTTTTCAGTCGTGCGTTACGGGTTTTCATCAGAACAGCAATTGCGGCGCCAATCTGACCGACCCCGGCCATCGCCAGGATGGGAAATAGCGCGTTATAGCCATGCGCCTGCACCAGTTCCACGTGAATCGGCACCAGCCCCTGATGGAGTCCGGTGAGCACCAGCGGCAGGAACGTTCCCGCCAGCACCGCGCCGACCAGGAAACCGCCGCGATCAATCGCCCAGGAGGCGCCGTGGGCAATGGACTCGGAAATCCAGCCACCGAGCGGTTGTAGCGCCACAATCGCAATCGTCCCGGTAATCAGGGTGGTCAGCAACGGATTAAGGATCAACTCCAGCGATTCCGGCAACACCTCGCGGAATTTGCGCTCTATCCAGCACATTAACGCCACCACCAGCAGCACCGCAATCACCCCGCCACGCCCGGGCTGTAGCGCCTCGCCAAACAGGGTAATTTGCGCTAGCTGTGGGCTGGAGAGAATGCCGGCCATTACGCCGCCCATTGCCAGCGACCCCCCAAACACTTTGGCCGTATTCACCCCCACCAGAATATTCATGATGGCAAAAACGGCGCTGCCGAAAATACCTAACAGCCCCAGCATATTGGGATAATGGGTGGCAAAGTCGCCCACAATATCAGGGCGCTTGAGGATATTGATAATACCGGTAATCAAACCGGAGGCGATAAACGCCGGGATCAGCGGAATAAAGACGTTTGCCAGTTTACGCAGCGCATCGCTCATTGGCGCTTTGTACTTCGCTTTCACCTGAGATTTTGTGCGTTCAATGTCGTGTGCATGCGGACGTTCGCCGTCATCAGCAATCAGAGAACGCATGGCATCCACCACTTTGGCGGCCTTACCGGGACCGACAATAATCTGATGCTGCGCCCCCTGCTTCACATAGCCGCTGACGCCGGGCAGCTGCTTCAGCCGGGGAATATCCAGTTGGTCGTCATCCTGGACTTCTACCCTGACGCGGGTCATACAGTTTTCCAGGCGCAGAATATTTTTTTCTCCGCCAACCCCCAGCAGAATATCGCTGGCAAGCGCCGCCGTTTTGTCCATATGTACCTCTTAGTGTTCTAACGCCGCGCGTAAAAAACCCTGGTGAGCGGAGAGTTTTGCCCTGGCTGCCGTCGCGTCTAGCCCGGTCAGCGCCATCAGAATGGCGGGCTTAACGTCAAAATCGGTCTGCTTCAGTAACGTTTCAGCGTCTTCGCGCGAAATGCCGGTAGCTTCCACCACCATCCGGCAGGCCCGATCGACCAGCTTGGCGTTGGTCGCTTTCATATCCACCATCAGGTTCTGATACACCTTGCCAAACTTCACCATCGCACCGGTGGAAATCATATTTAGCACCAGTTTCTGCGCGGTGCCCGACTTCAGACGGGTTGAACCGGTCAGCGCCTCCGGACCAACCACCACGGAGATGGCGATATCCGCTTCGCGGGCAATAGGTGAGTCCGGATTACAGGAAATCGCGACCGTCGTACAGCCCACCGCATGCGCATATTTCAGGCCGCCAATCACATACGGTGTCCGACCCGATGCCGCCAGACCGACAACCAGATCCTGCGCGGTCAGATTCAGCGCCCGCAGGTCATCTTCCCCAAGCTGCGAGTTATCTTCTGCGCCTTCAACCGCTTTTAATAACGCCCCTGGCCCACCGGCAATCAGCCCAACCACTAATCCATGCGGTACACCAAAAGTCGGCGGACATTCTGAGGCATCCAGCACGCCGAGACGTCCGCTGGTCCCTGCCCCCATGTAAATAATCCGCCCGCCTGCTTTAAGTGCCTGCGCAGCCGCATCAACCGCCTGCGCAACTTCAGACAGTGTCGCTTTTACTGCTTCCGCTACCAGCGTATCCTGTTGATTAAAACGATGTACCAGCTCAAGCGTGGATAACGCATCGAGATCCATCGTTTGTGGATTGCGGGTTTCTGACACTAACGCACCGAGATTCATTTTTGTTCCTTAGGAATTTTTAATTCATAATAATCCGTCATAATGGAATATTATATTCACTCAGGCGAGTGAAATGTTGTTTTGTAATCGCCATCACGTTTTCGCCAGGAGACAGCATGAACTGTTTGATTCGCATTCGTCAGCGTTACCCTGACCTCGCACAAAGCGATAAAAAGCTTGCGGATTATCTTCTTACGCAACCAGATAATGTGCGTCATCTCAGCTCTCAGCAGCTAGCTTTTGAAGCGGGCGTTAGCCAGTCCAGCGTCGTGAAGTTCGCGCAGAAAATGGGCTTTAAAGGCTTCCCGGCCCTCAAATTGGCGATCAGCGAAGCGCTGGCCAGCAATCCCAATCCGCATTCGGTTCCGGTGCACAATCAGATCCGCGGTGACGATCCTATGCGACTGGTAGGTGAGAAGCTAATTAAGGAGAACGTGGCAGCGATGCATGCCACGCTGGACGTCAATAGCGAAGACAAACTAATGGAAAGCGTCACGATGCTGCGCACAGCCCGGCGCATTATCCTCACCGGCATTGGCGCCTCGGGCCTGGTGGCGCAAAATTTTGCCTGGAAGCTATTGAAGATAGGATTTAATGCGGTCGTTGAACGCGATATGCATGCCCTGCTGGCGACCGTACAGGCGCTGGATTCAAACGATCTGCTGCTGGCCATTTCGTATAGCGGAGAGCGACGCGAACTCAATCTGGCCGCGGATGAAACATTACGCACCGGGGCAAAAATCCTCGCCATCACTGGCTTTACTCCCAATGCCCTACAGCAGCGCGCCACCCGTTGCCTGTACACCATTGCCGAAGAACAGGCCACGCGCAGTGCCGCAATTTCATCAACGCATGCGCAAATGATGTTGACTGATTTACTGTTTATGGCGCTGGTGCAGCAAGATCTCGAACATGCCCCGGAGCGGATCCGCCACAGCGAAGCGCTGGTAAAAAAACTGGTTTGAGCAAAGAATGCGCGTATAATGCCCGCCCGATTTGTGATGTTTTGAGAGTTTCCTGATGGCCCTGTTAATCACTAAAAAGTGTATCAATTGCGATATGTGCGAACCCGAATGCCCGAATGAGGCCATTTCAATGGGTGACAGCATTTACGAGATTAACAGCGACAAGTGTACGGAATGCGTAGGTCATTACGACACGCCAACCTGTCAAAAGGTGTGCCCGATCCCCAATACTATTTTGAAAGATCCGGCACATATCGAAACAGAAGAACAGCTGTGGGATAAGTTTGTGTTAATGCATCACGCAGACAAGCTTTAACTCTCAATAATGACCGTGGCGCAGGCATAGTGACGTTCATCGGCCAGCGTCACGTGCATATGCATAACACCGAGCTTCTCCGCCAGTTTTAACGCCTCTCCCCATAACCGCAAACGCGGCTTGCCGAGTTCATCGTTGAACACTTCGAACTGATTAAATGCCAGCCCATTACGAATGCCGGTGCCAAAGGCTTTTGCCGCCGCCTCTTTTACCGCAAAACGCTTCGCCAGAAAACGCACCGGCTGCTGATGCGTTTCCCAAATGGTCCATTCGTTGTCGCTGAGGACGCGTCTGGCCAGCCGATCGCCGGAACGGGAGATCACCGCTTCAATGCGCGCAATCTCCACGATGTCCGTGCCTAATCCCAGAATCGCCATTAGCCACGCGCTTCCAGCATTAGACGTTTCATTTCCACTACGGCGTCTTTCAGACCGCTCATCACCGCACGTCCGATGATCGCATGACCAATGTTCAGCTCGTGCATTTCCGGGATCCGCGCAATAGCTTTGACGTTATGGTAAGTCAGGCCGTGGCCGGCGTTCACCTTCAGACCCAGGCTGGCAGCAAAGGTCGCAGCTTTGGCGATACGTGCCAGTTCGCTGGCCTGTTCAGCATCGGTTTTCGCATCAGCATAGCAGCCGGTGTGAATTTCAATATACGGCGCGCCAACATCAGCAGCCGCTTTAATTTGTTCTTCATCGGCATCGATAAACAGCGAGACCATGATCCCCGCATCCGCCAGACGCTTGCAGGCATCACGCATTTTGTCGCGTTGACCCGCCACATCCAAGCCGCCTTCAGTGGTGACTTCCTGACGTTTTTCCGGCACCAGGCAGCAGAAATGCGGCTTGGTTTCAACCGCGATGGCCAGCATCTCTTCCGTCACCGCCATTTCCAGATTCATACGTGTATCCAGTGTTTGACGCAGAATTCGCACGTCTCTGTCAGTAATATGACGACGGTCTTCACGCAGATGAACGGTGATCCCATCCGCCCCCGCTTGCTCAACGATAAATGCCGCCTGAACCGGGTCCGGGTATGCGGTGCCGCGTGCGTTACGTAAAGTGGCAATGTGGTCAATGTTGACGCCTAACAGTAATTCGGCCATGACAATCCTCGTTAATCATTATTTGTTTTTACTGCGCGTTTTGGCAAAAATTGCCGGAACAGTTCCCGGCTTTTTAACGGCTTACCACCAAGATACGGCTTTAACGCCATGCGGGTAAAGCGTTTCGCGGCACGTAACGTATCGGCATCCGGAAATTCACGCGATGCAAGTGCTTTGAGATGGCGTCCGGTAAAGGTGTTGTTATCAATAACGATGCTGGCGATAAACCCTTTTTCTTCCCGATAGCGATAGGTCATGGTGTCGTCCACCGGCTCACCGCTGCCCGCACAGTGGGCGAAATCCACGCCGTAGCCCAGATGACCGAGCAACGCCAGCTCAAAGCGACGCAGGGCGGGCTCTGGTGAACCGGATGTGCCTGCCAACGCCTGGATACAGTTCAGGTAATCGAAAAAGAGTTCAGAAAAGCGGGTCTCGTACTCAAGCACGCGAGAAATGAGTTCGTTGATATACAGACCGCTGTACAGCGTGATTCCGCTAAGCGGGAGTGCCAGAGAGACGGCTTCAGCGCTACGTAGGGTTTTGACCTCACCACGTCCACCAAAGCGAAGTAATAATGGGGTAAAAGGCTGGAGTGCGCCTTTCAGATTGGAGCGT
>NZ_SZWV01000052.1:19491-22313 GCF_005280945.1 Citrobacter sp. wls718 | reverse complement strand
TGCGCCTTTAGCCACAAGGCGCACGCGACCCGACTCTTCCGTGAAAACGTCCAGCACTAAACTGGTTTCGCTCCAGGGGCGACTATGTAGGACAAATGCGCGTTGCCATCCATCCATCATAATACTCGTCGTCTTTCAGAGGAAGGGTTTAGACGTCGTCGCCGTAACCGAGACTGCGCAGCGCGCGTTCGTCATCGGCCCAGCCAGATTTCACTTTCACCCACAGTTCAAGGTGCACAGGCGCTTCGAACATTTCCTGCATGTCTTTACGTGCTTCAATACCGATGGTTTTAATTTTGGCCCCTTTGTTGCCAATTACCATCTTCTTCTGCCCTTCGCGTTCGACAAGGATCAGGCCGTTGATATCGTAGCCGCCACGTTCATTAGGGATAAAGCGCTCAATCTCAACGGTCACAGAATACGGCAGTTCAGCACCGAGGAAACGCATCAGCTTTTCACGGATGATTTCAGAAGCCATAAAGCGCTGCGAGCGGTCGGTGATGTAATCTTCCGGGAAGTGATGAATCGCTTCCGGCAGATGCTTACGCACGATGCCCGCAACGGTATCGACATTCATGCCGGTTTCGGCAGACATCGGTACGATGTCGAGGAAGTTCATCTGGCTTGCCAGGAACTGCAGGTGCGGCAGCAGATCGGCTTTTTCCTGGACGTTATCCACTTTGTTGACCGCCAGGATAACCGGAGCTTTACCGTCACGAAGTTTGTTCAGCACCATTTCGTCGTCCGGCGTCCAGCGCGTGCCCTCTACGACGAAAATAATCAATTCAACGTCACCAATAGAACTGCTGGCCGCTTTGTTCATCAGGCGGTTGATGGCACGCTTTTCTTCCATGTGCAGGCCCGGGGTATCAACATAAATAGCCTGATACGCGCCTTCGGTATGAATACCGACAATGCGGTGACGGGTCGTCTGCGCCTTACGGGAGGTAATGGAAATCTTCTGCCCAAGCAGATTATTCAACAGGGTGGATTTACCAACGTTCGGGCGACCGACGATGGCAATAAATCCGCAATAGGTTTTTTCTTCGCTCATTCCAGCTCCAGTTTTTTCAACGCCTGTTCGGCGGCAGCCTGCTCAGCCTTACGACGGCTCGAACCTGTGCCAACCACCGGTTCACTCAGGCCGCTAACCTGGCAGTGGATAGTAAATTCTTGATCGTGCGCTTCGCCACGGACCTGTACTACCAGATAAGACGGCAGCGGCAGGTGGCGACCCTGCAAGTATTCCTGCAAACGCGTTTTCGGATCTTTTTGTTTGTCGCCCGGACTAATTTCATCCAGACGGGTTTGATACCAGTTAAGGATCAGTTGTTCAACAGTCTGAATATCACTGTCGAGGAAGACGCCGCCGATCAGTGCTTCGACGGTATCAGCCAGAATAGATTCACGACGGAAGCCGCCGCTTTTCAGTTCGCCCGGCCCCAAACGTAAACATTCGCCGAGATCAAACTCACGGGCTAATTCAGCCAGCGTATTACCACGCACCAGCGTGGCGCGCATGCGACTCATATCACCTTCGTCCACACGCGGAAAACGATGATACAACGCATTGGCAATAACAAAGCTCAAAATAGAGTCGCCTAAAAATTCTAAACGCTCGTTATGTTTGCTGCTGGCACTGCGGTGAGTTAATGCCTGCTGCAACAGTTCCTGATGATTAAAAGTGTAGCCCAGCTTCCGTTGAAGCCGATTAATTACGATGGGGTTCATGCGATACCAATAAATGAATGCGTCAACAATCCAGCACACGAAACAGACCTGATATACATCACTCGGTTAGCCGTTTCGGCGTCACCTGAATGCGCTTGTATACGAATCAACGCTGTTTCGTGTGCCGTGGCAACCTGACGGTGCCAACCTAAAACTACGGGGGAATATTCTATACACAACGACAAGGGATGTCGTTAGTCTGCGGGAATTTATCCGAGAAATAATTCACGTTGCCGCCATTATGACGACAACGTGAACGATTATCAGCAATTAATGAATACCACCAATACGGCTTAAACGAACACCGGTCGGCCATTCACCTTCTTGCTTGTCGAAACTCATCCAGATGCCCGTCGCTTTACCCACCAGATTCGCTTCCGGTACAAATCCCCAGTAACGGCTGTCCGCGCTGTTGTCGCGGTTATCACCCATCATGAAGTAGTGTCCCGGTGGAACAATCCAGGTCGCCAGTTGCTGACCCGGTTGGCGGTAGTACATCCCCACCTGATCCTGCGCGATTGGCACGGTCAGAATGCGGTGCGTCACCTCGCCCAGCGTCTCTTTACGTTCGGTCAGGCGAATACCGTTATCTTTCGTTTCGCTCAGCGGAAGTTCGAAGAAACCACTGGTCGCTTCGCCACCGTTACGACGTGCAAACGTCTGTACGAAATCACTCGGCTGAACGTCAGAGTACGTGACCGGCAATGCGTTTTGACACGCCTGACCGGAGCGGCATCCTGGCTGGATCGTGACCTCTTTCGCCACTGGATCGTACGTCACTTTGTCTCCCGGTAAACCGACAGCGCGTTTGATGTAGTCCAGCCGCGGATCCTCCGGGTATTTAAACACCACGACATCACCACGTTTCGGATGGCCCGTTTCGATCAGTGTTTTCTGATAAATCGGATCTTTAATTCCGTAGGCAAATTTCTCCACCAGAATAAAATCACCAATTAACAGCGTCGGCATCATCGAACCCGATGGGATCTGGAACGGCTCATAAATAAATGAACGCACCACCAGTACAATCGCCAGTACCGGGAACACGGATGCTCCGGTTTCCAGCCAGCCCGGCTTCGGGGAGACTTTTT
>NZ_SZWV01000052.1:10403-19437 GCF_005280945.1 Citrobacter sp. wls718 | reverse complement strand
CAGCTTGCGCTGCTGCCTGACGCTCCCGGCGTTTTGGCGCAAAGATAAATTTATCTACGCACCATAAAATGCCCGTCACCAGTGTGGCAATCACCAGAATCAGGGCAAACATATTCGCCATGCCAACTCCTTAGGATTATTTGCTGTCTTTACCGACATGCAGAATGGCGAGGAACGCTTCCTGAGGCAGCTCGACGTTACCGATCTGCTTCATGCGTTTTTTACCTTCTTTCTGTTTCTGCAGCAGCTTTTTCTTACGGCTAATATCACCGCCATAGCACTTAGCCAGAACGTTTTTACGCAGCTGCTTAACCGTTGAACGCGCAATGATGTGCGTACCAATGGCTGCCTGAATCGCGATATCAAACTGCTGGCGTGGGATCAGTTCTTTCATCTTTTCCACCAGCTCACGGCCGCGGCTCTGTGAGTTATCACGGTGGGTAATGAGCGCCAGCGCATCAACACGCTCGTTGTTGATCAGAACATCAACGCGCACCATGTCAGAGGCCTGGAAGCGTTTGAAGTTATAGTCCAGTGACGCATAGCCACGAGACGTTGACTTCAGGCGGTCGAAGAAGTCGAGCACCACTTCTGCCATCGGGATTTCATAGGTCAGCGCCACCTGGTTACCGTGGTAAACCATGTTGGTCTGTACGCCACGCTTCTCGATACACAGCGTGATAACGTTGCCGAGATATGCCTGAGGCAGCAGCATATGACACTCAGCGATCGG
The DNA here is from genome assembly GCF_005280945.1 of Citrobacter sp. wls718. Taxonomy (NCBI): domain Bacteria; kingdom Pseudomonadati; phylum Pseudomonadota; class Gammaproteobacteria; order Enterobacterales; family Enterobacteriaceae; genus Citrobacter; species Citrobacter sp. wls718. The sequence goes on along the minus strand of NZ_SZWV01000052.1, from coordinate 18,704 downwards.
CTCGCGCAGCTCATAGATGTTGTTCAGCGGCGGCAGTTTGGACGGGCTATCGACATAGATAGTCTCTTTACCCGTGGTTTCAACTTCGTAAACAACGGTCGGTGCAGTGGTAATCAGGTCCAGATCGTATTCACGTTCCAGACGTTCCTGAATGATCTCCATGTGCAGCAAACCAAGGAAGCCACAGCGGAAGCCGAAGCCCAGCGCGGTAGAGCTTTCCGGTTCATAGAACAGGGAGGCATCGTTCAGGCTCAGCTTACCTAACGCATCACGGAAGTTTTCGTAATCGTCAGAGCTGACCGGGAACAGACCGGCGTAAACCTGCGGTTTCACCTTTTTAAATCCTGGCAGCGCTTTATCTGCCGGATTACGTGCCTGAGTCAGCGTATCGCCGACCGGGGCGCCGAGGATGTCTTTAATCGCACAAACCAGCCAACCCACTTCGCCGCACTTCAGTTCGGTACGGTCAACCTGCTTAGGCGTGAAGATCCCCAGACGGTCAGCGTTATACACCTGCCCGGTGCTCATCACTTTGATTTTATCGCCTTTGCGCATAGTGCCGTTTTTAATACGTACCAGCGAGACCACACCCAAATAGTTATCGAACCAGGAGTCGATGATCAGCGCCTGCAGCGGGCCTTCCGGGTCACCTTCCGGCGGCGGAATTTCGCGCACCAGACGTTCCAGAACGTCGGTCACGCCGACGCCGGTTTTCGCCGAGCAGCGAACCGCATCTGTCGCATCGATACCGACGATATCTTCGATCTCTTCCGCTACACGCTCAGGATCGGCAGCCGGCAGGTCAATTTTGTTCAGTACAGGCACCACCTCAAGATCCATTTCCAGGGCGGTATAGCAGTTAGCCAGCGTTTGCGCTTCAACACCCTGTCCGGCGTCAACCACCAGCAGAGCGCCTTCACAGGCGGCAAGCGAGCGCGAAACTTCATACGAGAAGTCAACGTGGCCCGGCGTGTCGATAAAGTTAAGCTGGTAGGTTTCACCATCAGATGATTTGAAATCGAGCGTCACGCTCTGCGCTTTGATAGTAATACCGCGCTCACGCTCAAGATCCATCGAGTCGAGAACCTGCGCTTCCATTTCACGGTCAGACAGGCCACCGCAGATCTGGATAATACGGTCAGACAGCGTTGATTTACCGTGGTCGATGTGAGCTATGATTGAAAAGTTACGTATGTTCTTCATATAGTGTAATTATTGTGCCTTACGCCTGCCTGGGCAGGCTTTGAGAAGTCGCTGTTCTGAGCTTAACGTCGGTTTAAGTGAAACGCCGCATTCTACACTACAACGCTGAGGCGAGGAAATGTTCATAGAGCAAGGATAGCGGGAACTGGAAACAACTTAGCAAAGTCAGTGAAACTTTTACCGAAGTACGGCGAAAGTGCCCTATCTGGCCTACGTAGTAACTGTCCTGTAGGCCTGATAAGCGCAGCGCCATCAGGCATATATATCACTGGTGTGTTTCGACGCGAAGAAGGTCAGGCGGGAGAGCGACATTGAGAATCACCGGTTGCCAGGCCTCACGTTCAGCCAGCTTGCGTGAGAAACCACGAGCAATCAGGAATCCACCCACACCGCCCAGTATCGCACCGCTTAACGCGGCGATATCGCTGCCAAATAACACCTGGAACAATGCGGCAAAAACAAACAGCCCCGCCAGCGGAGACAGATAGACTAACATTGCCGAGCCCAACAGGCTGCCTTCAGCAATGCCTAGCTCAACTTTCTGACCGGGAGCCAGCGGTTCAACGCTAGGCACCACAATGGTGTGCGTTGTCTGCGGTCCCAGTTTATTCAGCACACGGCTTCCGCATCCGGCCCTTGAGGCACAGCTGCTGCACGACGCTTTAACGTCACAGCTGACTGTCGCCAGGCCATTTTGCCAGGAAACAACCGTTGCCCACTCTTTGATCATTGTGCAGCCCTGAACTTGATATTGTCCGCGATGCGCTTCGCCGTTTGCGGCGGAAGTTCACCAACGATAGTGATTTCGGCATTATCTCGTACGCTGGTACTGACCGTGCGGCGTCCGGTACGCAGGAGCTGATCGGCGCTGTTTTGCTGCGCGCGGTTCACATTCACAGAGAAGCTGAACAGCCCGTCAGAATAAAGACGCGATTCAATCGGCATATTGTCCATCGTCGGCAGTGGACGGCTGCTGCTGGAGACTTCACTGAATCCTTGCGGCAACCATGATGGGCTCCAGTTGAAGTTGGTTTTCTCGCCCGCGGGAACAGATAGCAACGGCGGCAGGTTGGCTTTTGCCAGCGTCTGCATGCTGTCTCCGACGCCGCTATTCACAGTAAAAGCGATCACGCGGAACTGTTCCAGCGTTTCGCCATCCCGGTCAAGAAGATCGACGCGCATCGGTAGCTTAGTTTCGGTGTCCATCCAGACAATGTAGCTGTAACGAGTCCCGTCACGCGCCACGACGCGGAGTACTTCACAAAGCCTGTCGGCAATACGTGTTCGGCCTACCGAGATAAAATCATAGTAGGGTGCGAGACGTTTAAAGTCGGTGTAAATCAGGGATGGCAGAGAATCAACAATATAATCACCGTTCAGCGTGAACGGTTCGAGCCCCGGCTCAAAATAGCTGATTTCATTTCCACGTTGTACGACTTCCCGGCGTGGTCCATCTAATTGCAACAGTTGTGCAAGCGGACGATTATCCAGACGAGCATGACGATAACGTAGGGATTCAACACCCTGTTTATTGATGCTGACGAAGGACAGCTCATAGGTGAGCGACTGGCTGGCCAGATTCATCTGCTGCAATAACGCCCCGGACGCAGGAGTGGCCGAGGCGTTGACAGAGAAGAACAGGCTACCAGCCACAAGTGACATGGCAAACCAAAGTTGCTTCATTACTGCGATTGCGTTCCTAAAGTTTGAATTCCTGGCACCTGTACAGCGGCTTGCTGTGTCTGTGCCTGCTCAAACTGAAGCTGTTCGGAGTGCAGTCGGCGCTGCAGTTCGTAATCCTGCAACATAGCATTGATACGACGACGCTGCTCCTGCACCTGCTGTTGCTGACCGCCGCTGCTGGCCGTCGCGTCAGAAGGTACACCCAAGCTCACCGGACTGGCTTTCCCCATCATCGGTAATGTATTAAATACCGGCGTTTCGGGCTGCTGGGACGTTTCAGATTGCCCATTATAGTGCTGGACGCCAACGATAACTGCAAGCGATACGCACGCGGCCACACCCATTTGAGTAAGCTGAGCGGCCCACGGACGCATTTTCTTCCAGAATGGCATTTTCTGCCACTGATGTGGTGCTGGCTGGGCCTCAGGAATCAATGGCGCCGCCTGACGTACTGGCTCATCTGCGATGGCTGCCATTACTCGGTCGGAAATATCGAAATGGAGAACGTCGGCGGTATCACCTCGCATGGAATCGCGGATCAGGTGATAACTCTCCCAGGTTTTTTGCATTTCCGGGTCGTGAGTCAGCTCTTTGAGTAACTCAGTATCCAGCGTTTCGCCATCCATTAAAGCGGAAAGTTTTTCTTTCTGCATGCCTAATACCTTTTCCAGTATCCCGCTACCGTCAACGCCTGATAAGCGGTTGAACTTTATTATCAATAGCTTCCCTCGCTCGGAAGATACGAGAACGCACCGTACCCACCGGACAATCCATGATAGCGGCTATCTCTTCATAGCTCAGGCCATCCAGCTCCCGCAAGGTTATTGCCATGCGTAAATCTTCCGGGAGGGACTCAATAGTTCGGAAAACTATCTGTCTCAGTTCTTCTGACAACATTAAGTTCTCAGGGTTCGAAATTTCTTTCAGCGCACCGCCACTTTCGTAATTTTCTGCTTCTATCGCATCTATATCACTGGAAGGTGGACGACGCCCCTGAGCGACCAGGTAATTCTTCGCTGTATTGACTGCTATACGATACAGCCAGGTATAAAAAGCACTATCTCCCCGGAACGAATCCAGCGCACGATAGGCCTTAATAAATGCTTCCTGTACAACATCGGGAACATCGCCCGACGGTACATAGCGGGAAACCAGACTCGCCACCTTATGCTGATAGCGAACTACCAGTAAATTAAAGGCTTTCTGATCTCCCTTCTGGACCCGTTCTACCAGGACCTGGTCCGTTAACTGCTCGCTCATCCGAGGTAAAGTCTCCCCAAACCAAATTTCCACGCGCTTTCGAAACGCCACTCCATCAGCTGCACTATGAGCAAGCAATGACTTGGAGTGCTCAAGTTTCGTAAAGTTCCGTTACGCATTTGTTTTTGTTTGTCATGTTGTAGACAGGTCTTATCTCTCATTATAAGTCTACATAACCCGATCAACGCACTATCTGTACAGAAATGCCCATTAAACCGCTTGCAGAGTAACCCAACGGGCACTTTATTTCATCTCCTAATCTGACGCTAACGGCCTGCTACACAAAATATTTTTCATACTTTACCTCTCACTATGAATTTCTTTCGTGTTTAGCCATTGCAACACAATTAAAAATATAACGTGCAGTTTCGCGCAATGTGGTGCTATGGTGACCAAACACTGTTTAGTAAATTAAACAACAATCATGAATACAACGCCTGAATTATCCTGTGATGTGCTGATTATTGGCAGCGGTGCTGCCGGACTCTCACTGGCTTTGCGCTTGGCTGAGAAACATCGGGTTATTGTCCTGAGTAAAGGGCCTGTAAGTGAAGGCTCTACATTCTATGCCCAGGGAGGCATTGCCGCTGTTTTTGATGAAACCGACAGTATCGATTCTCACGTCGAGGATACGCTGATTGCCGGCGCGGGATTGTGCGATCGCCATGCAGTTGAGTTCGTCGCCAGCAACGCCCGAACGTGCGTCCAGTGGCTCATTGATCAAGGCGTTTTGTTTGATACGCAGGTTCAGCCCAATGGTGAAGAGAGTTATCACCTGACCCGCGAAGGCGGCCATAGCCATCGACGCATCCTGCATGCGGCTGATGCCACCGGCAAAGAGGTTGAAACCACGCTGGTCAGCAAGGCGCAAAATCATCCCAACATTCAGGTGCTGGAACGTAGCAACGCCGTGGACCTGATCATCTCCGATAAAATCGGCTTGCCGGGCACGCGCCGGGTAGTTGGCGCATGGATCTGGAATCGTAATAAAGAAGCCGTCGAAACCTGCCATGCCAAATCCGTCGTGCTGGCCACCGGTGGCGCATCGAAGGTCTATCAGTACACCACCAATCCGGATATCTCCTCAGGCGATGGAATTGCGATGGCCTGGCGCGCAGGGTGTCGAGTCGCCAACCTCGAATTTAATCAGTTTCACCCCACCGCGCTGTATCACCCGCAGGCACGCAATTTTCTACTGACTGAAGCGCTGCGTGGCGAAGGTGCCCACCTGAAGCGCCCGGACGGCTCACGCTTTATGCCCGACTTTGATGAGCGTGGTGAACTGGCGCCGCGCGATATCGTGGCGCGTGCTATCGATCATGAAATGAAGCGTCTGGGTGCGGACTGCATGTTCATCGACATCAGTCATAAACCGGAAGAATTTGTCCGCCAGCATTTTCCGATGATTTATGAAAAGCTGCTGGGCCTGGGGATCGACCTGACCAAAGAGCCAGTGCCTATCGTGCCAGCTGCGCACTATACCTGCGGTGGCGTGATGGTCGATGATTATGGCCGGACTGACGTCGACGGTCTGTATGCCATCGGCGAAGTGAGCTACACCGGGCTACATGGTGCAAATCGTATGGCGTCTAACTCACTGCTGGAGTGCCTGGTCTACGGCTGGTCTGCAGCTGAAGATATTGATCGTAGAATGCCCTACGCACGTAGTGTCAGCACGCTTCCGGGTTGGGATGAAAGCCGGGTGGAAAATCCGGATGAGCTGGTTGTCATCCAGCATAACTGGCATGAACTGCGGCTGTTTATGTGGGATTACGTTGGCATTGTACGCACCACTAAACGTCTGGAGCGAGCCCTGCGGCGTATCACGATGCTGCAACAGGAAATCGACGAGTATTACGCCCATTTCCGCGTGTCGAACAATTTACTGGAGCTGCGCAATTTGGTGCAGGTTGCCGAGCTGATTGTGCGCTGCGCAATGATGCGTAAAGAGAGCCGGGGCCTGCACTTCACGCTGGATTATCCAGAGCAGTTGCCTGAATCCGGCCCTTCTATTCTTTCGCCGCTTAGCCATCACATAAACAGATAAAATGCCTGGGTCAACGCGGTGTAACCTTCTGAGTAACGCTGGTCTGGCCCACGGATCACTAATCTGTCGCTAAAGCACTCCCCGGCCTGCGGGGAAAAAGCCAGCAGGACCCGATGCGGCAGCCGGGCTTCGGTTTCCGCCACATCCGTACGCAGACGCAGATGCCATCCCATGTTTAATGCCTGCTGGGTAAAAGCGTTACCAATCTGCTCCGGCAGTACCACGCAAAAAAAGCCCTCTTCTGTAATACTGTCCGCCGCCAGCGTTATCAGCGCCGCATGATCGAGCGTCGTGGTATAACGTGCCTGCTCGCGCTGTGGCGTACCACACTCCACGCCTTGCTCATAATAAGGGGGATTACTGATAATCAGATCAAAGCGCACGGTCTGGCGAGGTATCCACCGTTGAGCATCTTCAGTATGGATCCGGATACGCTGCCCCCACGGAGATTGCGCGATGTTTTCCTCTGCCTGTTGCGCGGCGTCAACATCCAGCTCCACCGCATCAATCAGGACGCTGTTATCTGTACGCTGGGCCAGCATCAGTGCTAACAAACCACTCCCGGTGCCGATATCAAGGATCCGCTTTACGCCTGCGACAGGGGCCCAGGCCCCCAATAAAATTCCGTCAGTCCCAACTTTCATTGCACAACGATCGTGTGCCACAAAAAACTGTTTAAAGGTAAACCCATTACGTCGAAGTACTGATGAAGACTGGGGCATGAAAAACAACCTTCCTGGAAAAAAAACGATAACATAGGATAAAAACAATACCTGAGAAGGTATATCCATACAAACAGATGAAGATTGCAGCCGTAACGTCTATAATCAGCGCCCCACACAGAGGTAGAACATGACTGTAACGACTTTTTCCGAACTTGAACTCGATGAAAGCCTGCTGGATGCCCTCCAGGAAAAAGGTTTCACTCGCCCGACAGCTATTCAGGCAGCCGCCATTCCACCTGCGCTCGATGGCCGTGATGTACTCGGTTCTGCGCCGACAGGCACCGGTAAAACGGCGGCATATTTGCTGCCAGTGTTGCAGCACCTGCTCGACTTTCCGCGCAAAAAATCAGGTCCACCGCGCGTTTTAATTCTGACGCCGACCCGTGAACTGGCAATGCAAGTTGCCGATCACGCCCGTGAACTGGCGAAGAATACGCATCTGGATGTCGCCACCATCACCGGCGGCGTGGCCTACATGAACCATATGGAAGTGTTCAGCGAAAATCAGGACATCGTGGTCGCGACCACCGGACGTCTACTGCAATACATTAAAGAAGAGAACTTCGACTGCCATGCGGTTGAAACGCTGATCCTCGATGAAGCCGACCGTATGCTGGATATGGGCTTCGCGCAGGATATCGAGCATATTGCCGGTGAAACCCGCTGGCGTAAGCAGACCATGCTGTTCTCTGCCACGCTGGAAGGCAATGCGGTTAAAGATTTTGCCGAGCGCCTGCTGGAAGATCCGGTTGAGGTTTCTGCGGATCCATCCACCCGCGAACGTAAGAAGATCCATCAGTGGTACTATCGTGCCGATGATATCGAACACAAAACAGCGTTGCTGATTCACCTGTTAAAACAGCCTGAAGCAACGCGTTCTATCGTCTTTGTGCGTAAACGCGAGCGCGTGCACGAGCTGGCTGGCTGGCTGCGCCAGGCGGGGATCAACAACTGCTATCTCGAAGGCGAGATGGTACAAAGCAAGCGTAACGAAGCGATCAAACGCCTGACCGATGGTCGTGTGAATGTGCTGGTTGCCACCGACGTTGCGGCACGCGGTATCGACATTCCTGATGTCAGCCACGTGTTTAACTACGACATGCCTCGTAGTGGCGATGCCTATTTGCACCGTATTGGCCGTACCGGTCGCGCAGGCCGTAAAGGCACCGCCATTTCTCTGGTAGAAGCGCACGACCACCTGCTGCTCGGCAAAGCGAGTCGCTATGTCGACGAGCAGCTAAAGCCGCGCGTGGTTGACGAACTGCGTCCAACAACGCGCGCACCAAGTGAGAAGTCTAACGGTAAGCCATCCAAGAAAGTGCTGGCGAAACGTGCAGAGAAAAAAGAGAAAGATAAAGAGAAGCCGCGCGTGAAGAAACGTCA
>NZ_SZWV01000052.1:4433-10175 GCF_005280945.1 Citrobacter sp. wls718 | reverse complement strand
GGCAATAACGTCGCGCTGCTGTTCTGGAGTCAGTGAGTTGAAACGCACCGCATAACCAGAAACACGAATAGTCAGCTGCGGGTATTTTTCCGGGTGCTTAACCGCATCTTCCAGCGTTTCACGACGCAGAACGTTAACGTTCAGGTGCTGGCCACCTTCTACGCGAACTTCTGGCTGTACGTCTACCGGTACTTCACGGTATTCGATTTCGCCCAGTTTGCTGACGGCAACGACTTCATCAGCAGAGAAACCTGCTTTAGCAACGATGCAGCGTGCTTCGCCTTTTTCGCTGTCCAGCAGCCAGAAAGAGTTCAGCAGGTCGTCGTTTGCAGCTTTAGTAATCTGGATACCTGTAATCATGTTGATGCCTCCCCGGCAAAATTATTTGATTTCGGTTGGCCGTCGCGCGGCCAATTGGTAAAACCATTGTTGCTTGAGTGTATATATACCCCTCGCACACCCTTGATTCCTTGATTTAAATCAATAAAAACCACACACGCAAAGTGGTGATGAGTGGATTTTATTGTTTTACATCAACTTACGCTATGCGTGTAGATAAAATTTTTACATAAATTTTCAACTATCTTTAAGGGGTAGTCCCTTGAGAATCGTAGAGAATTTTGCGCCCCAGAGAGAAGCAGTTAAGCTAGGGGGAATGAAATTCGCAGGAGAGCGAGATGACTACCGAATTAACCTGGCACGATGTGCTGACCGAAGAAAAACAGCAACCCTATTTTGTTAACACTTTGCATACCGTCGCCGGTGAACGCCAGTCAGGCATGACGGTTTACCCGCCGCAAAAAGATGTGTTTAACGCATTTCGCTTTACCGAGCTTGGCGATGTGAAAGTTGTCATCCTGGGACAGGACCCTTACCACGGTCCCGGCCAGGCGCATGGCCTCGCGTTTTCTGTGCGCCCAGGCGTAGCCACTCCACCGTCATTACTGAATATGTATAAAGAACTCGAAGCGACGGTCCCGGGCTTTACACGCCCCACGCACGGGTATCTGGAAAGCTGGGCACGTCAGGGGGTACTGTTACTGAACACCGTCCTTACCGTCCGGGCAGGACAGGCACATTCGCATGCCAGTCTGGGCTGGGAAACCTTTACGGATAAAGTCATTAGCCTGATTAACGAGCACCGTGAAGGCGTGGTGTTTTTACTCTGGGGCGCGCACGCGCAGAAGAAAGGGGCCATTATTGACGCGCAGCGTCACCATATTCTGAAAGCGCCGCATCCGTCTCCGCTCTCGGCACACCGCGGATTCTTTGGCTGCAATCACTTTGTTCTGGCAAATGAGTGGCTGGAAAAACGCGGTGAAAAACCGATCGACTGGATGCCGGTGCTGCCGGCTGAGAGCGAGTAAAAAAATGCCAGCGATTCGCTGGCATTTTTACTATCAGGCTTTGTTCTGACGCCACCACTCCGCGAGCAGGACGCCCGTCGCGACGGAGACATTGAGCGTTTCTACATTGCCCGTACCGTCGATGGCTACGCACAGATCGTCTGCAGAACATGCTGCTTCCGGTAGCGCATCACGCTCGCGGCCTAACACCAGCACCATTTTTTCTGGCAGCGTGGTGTTGAACAACGGCTTACCTTTGTCGCTGGAGGTCATCACGACCGTGTAGCCTGCTTTGCGGAAATCATCCAGCACATCCACAATACTGTCGCCAGTGATCGGTTGCACGTGCTCGGCACCGCCTTCCGCGGTACGGATAGCTGCACCGGATTCCAGCAGCGCGGCATCCTGTACGACCACGCCTTTCACACCGAAGTGAGCGCAACTGCGCATCATGCCGCCCAGGTTATGCGGGTTGGCGATATCTTCCAGCGCCAGTACGCAATCCTGCGCCCCCGCCTGGCCAACCCACTGCTTAACGGTTGTACCGTTACGTTTTTTAATCAGGAAACACACGCCGCCATGGTGTTCAGTACCGGAAGCTTTCGCCAGTTCGGCTTCGTCAACCACGTGGTAGGCTTTGCGGTTTGCCGCCATCCAGCGTAATGCTTCTTTAAATCGTGGTGTCACGCTCTGGACAAACCAGGCGCGGACAATGGCGTCCGGACGGCTCTGGAACAGCGCCTGACAGGCATTCTCACCGTAAACGCGGGTTTCTTCCGCACGCTGACGACGTAATACTTCAGGATCGATAAAGCTCTTGCCGCTGATCCCACCGTGATCGGCTTTTTCCGCTACGTCATCGCTCGGCGCGCGGGATACGGTACGCCACGGTGAGTCTTCACGTTTACGGTCGCGTTCAACATCGCGGTCACGTCCACGATCGCGGCCACGTTCACTGTTCGGACCCTTTCTGTCATCACGGGCAGGGCGACGACCGCCTTCGGCTCGGGAAGTACCTGGGCGACCGCCGCCTTTACCGGTACGTGGATTTTGGGTGCGCTTGTCCGAGTCATCGTCACTGCGGACGTACATCACTTTGACCTTGCCGTTTTTGTTCTTCAGTTCGTCGCTCATTTCTTTTCTCCACCTGCTCTGCGCGAAGCGCGCAGATTACCCGATGTGCACGTCGTTAGCCATTATTTCATTTAAAAGCTTATGACTATTGTACTCATTGAATAAAACGCATTGCTGTTTAAAACAGTCTCCCCGATAATATGTAACATAACAGAAACATATCGGCGTGATTGCCGCGAAGTCCACCCTACTCATCCAGAGGTTAGTTATGAATACCGTTTGTACCAGCTGCCAGGCTATCAACCGCATCCCCGAAGATCGTGTTCAGGATACGGCCAAATGCGGACGCTGTGGTCACGACCTGTTTGACGGTGAGGTGATCAATGCGACCGGTGCTACGCTGGATAAGCTGTTAAAAGACGATCTTCCTGTGGTGGTCGATTTCTGGGCGCCATGGTGTGGCCCATGCCGTAACTTCGCCCCCATTTTTGAAGATGTCGCTGAAGAGCGTAGCGGTAAAGTGCGTTTTGTTAAAGTGAATACCGAAGCTGAACGCGAACTCAGCGCACGTTTCGGCATCCGCAGCATTCCGACCATTATGATATTCAAGAAAGGTGAAGTCGTCGATATGCTCAATGGCGCAGTGCCTAAAGCCCCGTTTGATAGCTGGCTTAACGAATCATTATAATCTCTACGGGGCACATCTTGTGCCCCGTTTTGTCCTCTGCGACAATAGCATTTTTCAACGTGCTTCCCGATGACCAATAACGCCGTTCTCCAGTTACGTGCCGAGCGCCTTGCGCGCGCCACGCGCCCTTTTCTTGCCCGAGGTAACCGTATTCGCCGCTGCCAGCGCTGCTTACTGCCGCTGAAACTGTGCCTGTGCGAAACGCTGAGACCTGCCCAGGCGAAGAGTCGTTTTTGCCTGGTAATGTTTGACACCGAACCGATGAAACCCAGCAACACCGGGCGTTTGATTGCTGATATTCTGCCGGATACCGCCGCGTTTCAGTGGTCTCGCACCGAGCCGCCGTCAGCGCTGCTTGAACTGGTTAACAATCCGGATTATCAACCGATGGTGGTCTTCCCGGCATCCTATGCCGACGAGGGCCGTGAGGTCATTTTCACGCCACCTACGGGTAAAACACCGTTGTTCATTATGCTTGATGGTACCTGGCCAGAAGCACGCAAAATGTTCCGTAAAAGTCCGTACCTCGATAACCTGCCGGTTATCTCCGTCGATTTATCACGTCTTTCCGCTTACCGTCTGCGCGAAGCCCATGCCGAGGGGCAGTATTGCACCGCCGAAGTGGCGATTGCCTTACTGGATCTGGCTGGAGACACGCAGGCAGCCGAAGGATTAAGTGAGCACTTCACGCTTTTTAAAACTCGCTACTTGGCAGGAAAAACCCAACATCAGGGAAGCGTCACAGCAGACTCGACAGAAAACGTTTAAAATCATTCGGTCACTGGTGTCATTAAGGAAGCCGATATGAGTCAACGTGGTCTGGAAGCGCTACTGCGACCAAAATCCATTGCGGTGATTGGGGCGTCAATGAAGCCCAATCGTGCGGGTTACCTGATGATGCGTAACTTACTGGCCGGCGGCTTCAATGGACCGGTTTTACCGGTGACGCCGGCCTGGAAAGCAGTGTTGGGCGTGCTGGCCTGGCCCACTATCGCCAGCCTGCCTTTTTCTCCCGATCTCGCCGTGCTGTGTACCAATGCCAGCCGCAACCTGACGCTGCTGGAGGCGCTAGGCGAGAAAGGCTGCAAAACCTGTATTATTTTGTCAGCGCCCACGGCGCAGCACGCTGAACTGCTGGCCTGCGCATCACGCTATAAAATACGTCTGCTCGGCCCCAACAGTCTGGGGCTTCTCGCCCCCTGGCAGGGGCTTAACGCCAGTTTTTCACCGGTACCGATTAAACGCGGCAAGCTGGCATTTATTTCCCAGTCGGCGGCGATTTCCAACACCATTCTGGACTGGGCGCAGCAGCGCGACATGGGGTTTTCCTGGTTTATTGCCCTGGGTGACAGTCTGGACATTGACGTTGATGAGCTGCTTGATTACCTGGCACGCGACAGTAAAACCAGTGCGATTTTGCTCTACCTCGAACATTTGAGCGATGCCCGCCGTTTTGTCTCGGCGGCACGTAGCGCATCGCGTAACAAACCCATTTTGGTGATTAAAAGCGGTCGCAGCCCTGCGGCTCAGCGCTTGCTGCATACCAGCTCGGGGATGGACCCAGCCTGGGACGCCGCCATTCAGCGTGCCGGTCTGCTGCGCGTGCAGGACACACACGAGCTTTTCTCAGCGGTGGAAACCCTCAGCCACATGCGCCCATTACGTGGCGACAGGCTGATGATCATCAGCAATGGTGCCGCCCCTGCTGCACTGGCTTTAGATGAGCTGTGGTCGCGAAACGGCAAACTGGCCACGCTAAGCGAAGAGACCTGCCAGAAACTACGCGATGCGTTACCAACCCACGTTGATATCGCCAACCCACTGGATTTGCGCGACGATGCCAGCAGTGAGCATTACGTTAAAACGCTGAATATTTTACTCGCCAGCCAGGATTTCGACGCCCTGATGGTCATCCACTCGCCTAGCGCAGCCGCACCTGGCACCGAAAGCGCGCAGGCGCTGATTGAGGCGGTGAAACAACATCCGCGCGGCAAGTTTGTCTCCTTACTCACTAACTGGTGCGGGGAGTTTTCATCCCAGGAAGCCCGCAGGTTGTTTAGTGAAGCGGGATTACCTACCTATCGTACACCGGAAGGCACCATCACCGCGTTTATGCATATGGTTGAATATCGGCGTAACCAGAAGCAGCTGCGTGAAACACCAGTGCTCCCTGACAGCCTGACGGCCAACACCGCCGAGGCACATAATCTGTTACAACAGGCGATTACTGACGGGGCAACATCGCTGGATACGCATGAAGTTCAGCCTATTTTGCACGCCTATGGCTTGCACACGCTGCCCACCTGGATTGCCAGCGACAGCGCAGAAGCCGTACACATCGCCGAGCAAATTGGTTATCCGGTAGCGCTCAAGCTACGTTCTCCCGATATCCCGCATAAATCGGAAGTTCAAGGGGTTATGCTCTACCTGCGAACGGCAACCGAAGTTCAGCAGGCAGCCAATGCGATTTTTGATCGGGTGAAAATGGCCTGGCCGCAGGCGCGTATCCACGGTTTGCTTGTCCAGAGTATGGCTAACCGCGCGGGGGCTCAGGAACTGCGCGTGGTCGTCGAACACGATCCGGTATTTGGGCCACTCATTATGTTGGGGGAAGGTGGCGTAGAGTGGCGACCG
>NZ_SZWV01000052.1:0-4398 GCF_005280945.1 Citrobacter sp. wls718 | reverse complement strand
GCAAGCCGTGGTGGCATTGCCGCCGCTGAACATGAACCTCGCACGATATCTGGTGATCCAGGGGATCAAAAACAAAAAGATCCGCGCCCGCAGTGCGCTACGCCCTTTAGACGTCGCCGGTTTAAGCCAGCTTTTGGTTCAGGTGTCCAATTTGATCGTCGATTGCCCGGAAATTCAACGTCTGGATATCCACCCATTACTGGCATCCGCCGGTGAATTCACCGCCCTCGATGTTACGCTGGATATTGCCCCCTTCACGGGCGACAACGAAAGCAGACTGGCCGTGCGTCCCTATCCTCATCAGCTTGAAGAGTGGGTCGAAATGAAAAATGGTGAACGCTGCCTGTTCCGCCCTATTCTGCCGGAGGATGAACCCCATCTGCAGCAGTTCATTTCGCAAGTGACGAAGGAAGATCTGTATTACCGCTATTTCAGTGAGATCAACGAATTTACCCATGAAGATTTAGCCAATATGACGCAGATCGACTACGATCGGGAAATGGCCTTTGTGGCGGTACGTTGCCGTGATAACACTGAAGAGATCCTCGGCGTGACGCGCGCAATTTCCGATCCCGATAACGTCGATGCCGAATTTGCCGTACTGGTACGATCGGATCTCAAAGGGCTGGGGCTCGGGCGGCGATTGATGGAAAAATTAATTACCTACACCCGAGATCACGGACTGAGACGTCTGAATGGTATTACGATGCCGAACAATCGGGGGATGGTCGCCCTGGCCCGAAAACTCGGGTTTGCTGTAGACGTCCAGCTCGAAGAGGGAATTGTTGGGCTAACGCTTAATCTGGCCCAATATGAGGAATCGTGAGTAAGGTACTGGAAATGTTGACCACTTTAACGGGTACTGGTGTTATCATTGCTCGCTTATGTCGTCTGCATAGCACAGAGGACCCTTCAATGAACAGAGAAGAAATGCACTGTGATGTTGTCAAAATTTAAGCGTAATAAACATCAACAACACCTTGCCCAACTACCGAAGATTTCTCAATCAGTTGATGATGTAGATTTCTTTTATGCTCCCGCTAATTTCAGGGAGACTCTGCTGGAGAAAATAGCCAGCGCGACGCGACGTATTTGCATCATCGCCCTGTATCTGGAACAGGACGACGGTGGCAAAGGCATCCTCGACGCGCTTTATGCGGCTAAGCGGCAGCGTCCTGAGCTTGATATCCGGGTGCTTGTCGACTGGCATCGTGCCCAGCGCGGACGCATTGGCGCAGCAGCGTCTAATACCAACGCTGACTGGTACTGCCGAATGGCGCAAGAAAATCCAGGGATCGATATTCCGGTCTACGGCGTACCGATTAACACCCGTGAAGCGCTTGGCGTCCTGCATTTCAAAGGCTTTATCATCGATGATAGCGTTCTGTATAGCGGCGCCAGCCTGAACGACGTTTACCTACATCAGCATGATAAATATCGCTACGATCGCTACCAGTTGATTCGCAATGCGCAAATGACTGACATCATGTTCGACTGGGTCACGCAGAACCTGATGAATGGTCGCGGCGTGAATCGTCTTGATGATATCAATCGCCCTAAAAGCCCGGAAATTAAAAACGACATCCGCCTGTATCGTCAGGAATTACGTGATGCGTCATTCCATTTCCAGGGTAATGCGGATAATGAACAGCTGTCGGTGACGCCTCTGGTTGGGCTCGGAAAATCCAGTCTGCTGAATAAGACCATTTTCCATCTGATGCCCTGCGCAGAGCAGAAACTCACAATCTGTACCCCTTATTTCAACCTGCCAGCCATACTGGTGCGCAATATTATCCAGCTTCTGCGTGAAGGGAAAAAGGTTGAAATTATCGTGGGCGATAAGACCGCTAACGACTTTTTCATCCCGGAAGATGAGCCGTTTAAGATTATCGGCGCGCTGCCCTATCTGTATGAAATAAACCTTCGCCGCTTCCTGAGCCGACTGCAGTATTACGTTAATACCGATCAACTGGTCGTACGCTTATGGAAAGATGATGACAATACTTATCATCTGAAAGGCATGTGGGTGGATGATAAATGGATGCTGCTCACCGGCAACAACCTTAACCCTCGCGCCTGGCGCCTGGATCTGGAAAACGCCATTCTGATCCACGATCCTAAGCAGGAACTGACTCTTCAGCGTGAGAAAGAGCTGGAGCTCATCCGCACACATACTACCGTTGTTAAGCACTATCGCGACCTGCAGAGTATTGCCGACTATCCGGTTAAAGTGCGTAAGCTCATCCGTCGACTCCGCCGTATCCGAATCGACAGATTAATCAGCCGTATTCTGTAACCTGAACCCCGTCGCTGACGGGGTTTTTCCTATGGAGACGACGGTGCGCCTGTTTATTCTCGCCAGTATCCTGACACTTTCTGGTTGTAGCCATATGGCGAACGACAACTGGAGTGGGCAAGACAAAGCACAACACTTTATTGCCTCAGCCATGCTGGCCGCCGCCGGTAACGAGTACGCTCAGCATCAGGGAAACAGCGCCGATCGCAGCGCTGCCATCGGTTTCATGTTCTCCATTAGCCTTGGCGCATCAAAAGAACTTTGGGACAGCCGCCCCACAGGAAGCGGCTGGAGTTGGAAAGATTTTGCCTGGGATGTCGCCGGCGCATCTACCGGCTATGCCGTCTGGCAAATGGCCCACCATTAGAGGCGCAGGCCTTTACCTTTGCGGTGCAGCAGTAATGAGACAAAGAATGCAACCACGGCCAGAGCGGTGACGTACCAGAAAAATGTGGTTTCCATACCAACGGACTTCAGCGACAGCGCAACATATTCGGCCGATCCACCAAACAAGGCATTCGCCACTGCATAAGACAATCCTACCCCCAACGCGCGGACCTGCGCCGGAAACATTTCGGCCTTCAGAATGCCACTGATTGAAGTGTAGAAACTGACGATCAACAAGGCACACATGACCAGACCAAATGCCATATACGGGGAGGTCACATTCTGCAACGCCGTCAGGATAGGAACGGTAAACAACGTGGCTAATGCGCCAAAACACAGCATCGAGGTACGGCGGCCAATTTTATCTGACAACGCGCCGAACAGCGGCTGTACCAGCATAAACACGCACAGTGCCGCCGTCATTATACCGCTGGCCACGTTGGCATGCATACCTGCCGTATTCACCAGATACTTCTGCATGTAGGTGGTGAAGGTATAGAAACACAACGAACCCGCAGCAGTAAATCCGAGCACCATCACGAAGGCCTTGCGGTTACGCCATAGTCCTTTCAGGGAGCCTGCTTCTTTCAGCGCACGCACATCCTGTTTTGAGGTTTCATCTAACTGACGACGTAACCAAAGCGCGACAATCGCCAGTACGGCTCCCAGCGCAAAGGGAATACGCCAGCCCCATGCTCTGAGCGCTGAGTCTTCTAACGTTTGCTGTAATATCACCACAACCAGCAATGCCAGAAGTTGCCCACCAATCAAGGTCACGTATTGGAATGAGGCATAAAACCCTTTCTTACCTTCCACGGCGACTTCACTCATGTAAGTCGCACTGGTGCCATATTCTCCGCCAACAGACAGCCCCTGAAATAATCTGGCGAGCAGCAGCAGCGCAGGTGCCCAAGTGCCAATGGTTTCATACCCCGGCAGACAGGCGATCACCAGCGATCCCATACACATCATGCATACTGACAATAACATGGACTTTTTACGTCCGTGCTTATCGGCTATCCGGCCAAAAATCCATCCGCCAATAGGCCGCATCAGAAACCCTGCGGCGAAAACCCCAGCAGTCTGTAACAGTTGTGTGGTGGTGTTTCCTGAAGGAAAAAAGATATGGGCAAAATAGAGGGAACAGAAAGAGTAGATGTAGAAGTCAAACCATTCGACCAGATTCCCTGATGATGCCCCTACGATTGCCCATATACGACGACGGGTGTCGCTGTCCGTCAGCACCCGATTCTCAGTTACACTGCTATCAGCCATTAGAATTGTACCCCTGCCAAGGATCTTGTGAATTTATCAATGATGCCTAGTGCATTTTTAGTGAATGAGATGTTATATAATTGTTATTTTTTATTATGGGATATATATCACATTTTTAATTAGCAGGGAAAGGTTTCGGATTTTTACGAGGAGGGCAGGACGGATAAAGCGCTGACGCAGCTATCCACCCGCTTTCACATACAACAGACGCAAAAAAGCCCATCCGTCAGGATGGGCTTCTTCACTTGTTTGATGCCTGGCAGTTTATGGCGGGCGTCCTGCCCGCCACCCTGCGGGCCGTTGCTTCGCAACGTTCAAATCCGCTCCCGGCAGATTTGTCCTACTCAGGAGAGCACTCACCGACAGACAACAGATAAAACAAAAGGCCCAGTCTTTCGACTGAGCCTTTCGTTTCTATTTGATGCCTGGCAGTTCCCTAC
>NZ_SZWV01000049.1:0-1898 GCF_005280945.1 Citrobacter sp. wls718 | reverse complement strand
CTGCTTATTCGCACCTTCCTTAGTACTATAAACTATATTAACGCAGCAGAGACAGTACGTTCTGCGTGGTCTGGTTAGCCTGCGCCAGAACAGAAGTACCCGCCTGTTGCAGGATCTGTGCACGAGACATGTTAGATACTTCGGTCGCGTAGTCGGAATCTTCGATACGGCTACGAGCAGAAGACAGGTTGTTTACAGTGTTGCCCAGGTTGGTGATAGCAGAATCGAAACGGTTCTGTACTGCACCCAGGTCGGAACGCAGTGCGTCAACTTTAGCCAGAGCGTCATCCAACGCTTTCAACGGATCGGAGGTAGATGTTGACTTTGTGGTGGACTCGGTAGTCAGTTTACCACTTTCATTTAGGTAAATTTTTGAGCCAGCGTTGTTTGTGACAGCACCATTGGAGTGAGCATAGTAGTTCACAGTTTCTTTAGCGACGTTGGTCAGTTTACCTTCGATATCGGTAAAAGCATCCTTAGCTGTAGCAGCAGTTCCTGCGCCATCCGAATCATATTTTACAGCGCCCGCAGTAACTGAATATACACCAGCCCCTTCGCCGTCAGTAACCGTGAAATCACCAGTGCTGATATCTTTTGCCATTTCCGTAGCTGAAATTTTTGCTCCGGATACGTCTACTGTTGCGTTAGACGGAGTAGTCATTGCAGTTTTTGCAAGCGTACCCGCTGCTACACCTGCGGTACCACCCGCAGTTTTTGCGGTTCCTGTAGCAAAAGTAGTTGCAGCGGCTTCAGCATCAGCAGTATCAGCACCGCCCTTAATTTGAGCGTCATATGTTGTTTTATAATCTGCATTATATTTAGTAGCATAAGCATTATCATATGCAGTTTTATAAGCAGCTGAATAAGCATTAGCTTTGTGCATTTCTGCACTGCCGCCTACTGAGGTAATCGTAGTATCTCCAACTTTAATCGTTGTGTTTACGGCTGATGCAGTCGGATTACCATAAGCGTCTAAACCGGTAGTATCGGTATTAGCAATCAGATTATCCCAGGTAGCCGCCTTAGTCTGGCCGTTACTTGTCTGGGTCAGGTTACCCTTAGCATCCAGAAAAAGCGCTTTGCCATCTGTGGATGTGATAGTTCCGTCTTTACTTACTTTTACATCTTGGGTAGTTGCGCCAATTTTTACATTCGCGGTGAATGAATCCCCGGCGTTTGGAGCAAATTTATTCAGAGCGTTTGTAGAAGAAACTCCTGTCGCGCTAAAGCTATACGATTTACTTGCTGCATCGTAAGTGTATTTATTATCTGTGGCTGCAACGCCAAGCCCATTACCGGTGCCGTCAAAATGTAAGGTGCTTTTATCTTTAACGCTTGTCATCACATCTGAGGCTGTCGCTTTAGCATTATCGACATCCTTTTTGAAAGTAATGGTACCATCTTTATCAGGTACACCTTTATCAAATCCAGCCAGCGTCAGGCTATCTGCAGTAGCAGCTTTGTTCGCTACTTCACCTTTACCGTTCACGTTGAAGCCAGTCAGGCCAAGAGTCTTAGAGGTGATTTCTTTCAGGTCGATAGTGATGGTTTCGCCATCGTTCGCACCAACCTGGATTTTCATGGAGCTGTCGGACGCCAGCACTTTCACGCCGTTGAACTGAGTCTGACCGGATACGCGGTCGATTTCGCCCAGACGCTGGGTGATTTCATTCTGGATAGAGTCCAGGTCGGACTGGGAGTTGGTGCCGTTGGTTGCCTGAACAGCCAACTCACGAACACGCTGCAGGTTGTTATTGATTTCAGACAGCGCGCCTTCAGTTGTCTGAGCAACAGAGATACCATCGTTGGCGTTTCGGGAAGCCTGAGTAAGGCCTTTGATGTTAGATGTGAAACGGTTAGCAATCGCCTGACCTGCAGCATCGTCTTTCGCGCTGTTG
>NZ_SZWV01000050.1:0-1943 GCF_005280945.1 Citrobacter sp. wls718 | reverse complement strand
GGATAAGCGTAGCGCCATCCGGCATGGGCAACTGAGTAAACGAGTTTAACTTAAAGAGTGATTTATGGCTGCAACCAAGCCTGCTTTTAACCCACCGGGTAAAAAGGGTGACATGATATTCAGCGTGCTGGTAAAACTGGCTGCGCTGATTGTGCTATTGATGTTGGGTGGCATTATTGTCTCTCTGATCATCTCCTCCTGGCCAAGCATTCAAAAATTTGGTTTCTCATTTTTGTGGACCAAAGAGTGGGATGCGCCAAACGACATCTACGGTGCGCTGGTACCGATTTACGGTACGCTGGTGACCTCGTTTATCGCCTTGCTGATCGCCGTTCCGGTGAGCTTCGGCATCGCTTTATTTTTGACTGAGTTAGCACCTAACTGGTTACGTCGCCCGCTGGGCATTGCAATTGAACTGCTGGCGGCGATCCCGAGTATTGTTTACGGCATGTGGGGCCTGTTTATTTTTGCCCCGCTGTTTGCAACCTACTTTCAGGAGCCGGTGGGTAACATCCTTTCCAACATACCGTTTGTGGGTGCCCTGTTTGCGGGTCCGGCCTTTGGTATCGGTATTCTGGCAGCCGGTGTGATCCTGGCCATTATGATCATCCCGTACATTGCGGCGGTCATGCGCGATGTGTTCGAACAAACACCGGTACTGATGAAAGAGTCAGCCTATGGCATCGGCTGTACTACCTGGGAAGTCATCTGGCGCATCGTCCTTCCGTTCACCAAAAATGGGGTGATTGGCGGCGTGATGTTGGGTCTTGGCCGCGCGCTGGGTGAAACCATGGCGGTGACCTTTATCATCGGTAACACCTACCAGCTCGACAGTGCATCGCTGTTTATGCCGGGTAACAGTATTACCTCTGCGTTGGCGAATGAATTTGCCGAAGCGGAATCTGGCCTGCATGTGGCTGCGTTGATGGAACTGGGGTTGATCCTGTTTGTGATCACCTTCATCGTGCTGGCAGCGTCTAAGTTCATGATCATGCGCCTTGCGAAGAACGAGGGGGCACGCTAATGGCTACGCTTGATATGCAAAACACCGCCGCGCTGGCGGAGTCTCGTCGTAAGATGCAGGCACGTCGCCGCTTGAAAAACCGCATCGCACTGACACTCTCAATGGGGACGATGGCGTTCGGTCTGTTCTGGTTGGTGTGGATACTGTTCTCAACGGTGGTTCGCGGTATCGACGGTATGTCGCTGGCGCTGTTCACTGAAATGACGCCGCCGCCGAATACGGCGGGTGGCGGTCTGGCGAATGCCCTGGCGGGCAGTGGGCTGTTGATCCTGTGGGCGACCGTGTTGGGTACGCCGCTCGGTATTATGGCGGGCATCTATCTGGCCGAGTACGGGCGTAAGTCCTGGCTGGCTGAGATTATCCGCTTTATCAACGACATCCTGCTGTCTGCGCCGTCGATTGTTGTGGGTCTGTTCGTTTATACCGTGGTCGTCGCGAAAATGGAACACTTCTCTGGCTGGGCGGGCGTGATTGCGCTGGCGCTGCTGCAGGTGCCAATCGTGATTCGTACCACCGAAAACATGCTCAAACTGGTGCCGGATAGCCTGCGTGAAGCGGCCTATGCGCTGGGTACGCCGAAGTGGAAGATGATTTCAGCGATCACCCTGAAGGCGTCTGTCTCCGGCATTATCACCGGTGTCTTGCTGGCGATTGCGCGTATTGCCGGTGAAACCGCTCCGCTGCTGTTTACATCGCTCTCCAATCAGTTCTGGAGCACCGACATGATGCAGCCGATAGCCAACCTGCCGGTGACCATCTTTAAGTTTGCGATGAGCCCATTTGTGGAATGGCAGCAACTGGCCTGGGCCGGGGTGCTGATTATTACCCTGTGCGTACTGCTGCTGAACATTCTGGCACGCGTTATTTTCGCGAAGAAGAAACACGGTTAAGACGAATTGCCGGATGGCGGCGTAAACGC
>NZ_SZWV01000047.1:0-9288 GCF_005280945.1 Citrobacter sp. wls718 | reverse complement strand
GGTGTTTCAGGGGGCTACATCAGTTGATTATCGGCGGGGTAGTTATTAGTCGGGATGCAATAGTTGATAGCCTGGAAGCCAAGCGAAAGGCGGTGGGTAATGTGATTCACAAGGGGTTATTGCGGGATGCTGCTGAGTTCGTGAGGAAAGGGCAATAAAAACCCGGCGTTATTTACCGGGCAAAAAATGGTGTTAGTCGGCCCAACCAGATTTCGTGTTGATCGCCGATTCCGCCATTGTGTATTTCTGTACAGTATTATCTTTAAACAGAATGGTTAGCTCTTTCTTAGTGCCGTTCGTCCCGTTGTGGAACAATCCATAGAAAGGAATGAATGAGGTGCCATTTACTTTTACTTTGGCAAATGAGTACTTCCAAATCTCATTGCCACCGTCGGTATAAGAGACTGCATCAGGAGAACCAAACAAGGTTTTCACTTCAGCCTTGGTGGTTTTACCTTCCTGAATTTTAGACTGAACACTTGTTTCAGTTTCGCTTTTAAGTTTCTGATTTCCAGAAGATGCGCACCCCGTTAGGGTTACAGCTAATGCCACTGCCAGAGCTATTTTATTCATTATGTATATCCATTGATTGCAATCGGAATCATCTTAACATTATGAGTGGCTTGGTCAAATAAATACCCGGCGCGGTGGCCGGGTGGATAATCAATGTTTTTTATGTTCAAGCTCAGGTCGTTGTAGGTTTTCTAAAACCTCTATTGCTTTAGTATTTTCTATAACCTTTTGCTGAACTTTATCGGCAAGATACTCTTTAAATCCTTTTGGCACATACTCTTCCCTAAGCCAACGTCGAAATTCGCCTAGTGCCTCTTCTGGGTAAATGTTGGCAGGGAGATTGCCGGCTTTGCTCTGCGGGAACCAATCTGGATATACGTGAGGATGTTTCTGCACATCCCCATACTTTTCGCTAAGCTTGTTACGTTTCCAGTGATTTGACCATCTAGTTCCAACGCTTATATCTGGAACAGTTTTAGGCCCCAGTTCAAATCCAGCATTAATCAAGGGAACGGTGATATCAACCATCTCTCTAAACACACTGAAAAATCCAGCAGGGATTTTATCATTAAGAATTATGCGTTCTTGGAAGCACTTCCAAGCGCCGCTAACTGGGTTTCTTGGATCGATTCCAACACTTCTAAATATAAACTCGCGAAGTGTTTGTCTTGCTAAAAGACGATAATTCCTAAGGGCTGTGGCATTGTTTGCTTGGCTTGCATCAAACGCATAATACTCAAGAATTGCCATGCAGACATAGTCTGGGTACGGATAATGATCCCGCTTTGTTTCTGAAGATGGAATGAACAGTGACTCAACGTCTATACCTTGATCGAGGAGGACGGTATCAATTTTTTTACCACGGGGTTTAAGGCGCTCACTAGCCCAATCAGAAGAAATATCCTGGATTACGCTATGATGCACACCACACATTTCAGCCAGTCCTCGACCAGTGAGATACGGTGTCCCATCATTCAGGACGCCCATTGCCACACCTTCAATCTCAACTTCTTTTACAGGAAATAACTGGAGGTTACCTTGGCGGGGTGATATTGGATTTATCTCATTAACCATTTGATTTTCCTTGTTAAAGTGTGGCGGGCAAACACTATTTTTCACTCACCCAAACGTCTCTTCAGGCCACCATAAGCACGATCGCAACAACCGAGAGCAAAGTAACCACGCCTACTATCAGATATTCTCTCATCACCCAAACGTCTCTTCAGGCCACTGTTAATCTGCTAACCATGCTTACGGTAGGTCTGCGGCATGCTGCCGATCACCTTTCCGAATACGAATATTTTGTTCATCTCTGCCTTCTCAATCGGCTCCCATGGTCGATAGGTCTGGTTGTCTGAGATGACCAAGAGTTTATCTTTCATCTTCTGAAGTCGCTTCACATGTGATGTGTCGTCATAAATGAAAGCGTAAATACCATCACCATCAAAGTGTTGAACGCTTATATCGACAAACAGCAAATCACCAGGCTCAATCGTTCCAGACATGCTGTCACCGCGAACGTTGATGATGCGGATCTGTTCCTGTTTACGTCCGTTAAACATGTGCCTGGCTTCTTCAACCGGATACTCAACAGAATGTAGGATCTCTACGAACTCGTTATTTATAGCCCCTGGCCCCGCGCTAACCGTAAAGTCGAGAACCTCAATCCGGAATACGTTGAAGCTCTTTATACCTCCATTGGTTTTTTCCGGCTGCTGACCATCATTACGCATCGGTCCGGTTCCAGTGGAAAGCCATTCGGGGCGAACATTGAGAACAGATGCTATCTCGACTGTTTTTCTTGAGCTTGACGCACCATTTAGCAGCTTGTTAACACTTGACTGTGCCATGCCAACGGCCTTAGCGAGCTTGCCCTGTGTATAACCCGCCTCAGTCATTGCGCGATCTAACCGCTCAGAAAAACTCATTAAAGATACTCCCCTAATAACCTTCATAAATATTATCGCTGCGGCGATGAATAAGCAAAAAATCGCATAGGCGATTGACATTCGTTAGAGCGATACACATAATCAATCAAAATTGATAGAAGGAGCGATTATGAAAAACTCTGCTGTAGAAAAAGCGATTGCAATCGCCGGTAGTCAGAAAGAGCTAGCGAAGCGATGTGGTAAGGCCCAATCCACGATCTGTGACTGGTTAAATGGGAAAAAACAAATATCCCCGATCCATGTTCCTGTTTTGGTAAGAGCCAGCGAAGGACAGATTCAGGCTCATGAATTCCGTCCCGACCTTCCTGAATTGTTTCCGCATCCACATGCAGCCGCTTAACCATCAAGGGACCACAAATGCAATCACTTACGTTTTACCAGGATACAGGATCGCTGCAGCAGGCGGTGATAAATCGCGCTCAAGCGCAGAAAGGACCGAGGCATGAAGATATTCGTGACGCGGTCCGCTCCTGGGCTGGTGCCGATGGTCAGGACGTAGTTACGGCTCTGATTATCGAAGAGTACCAGGCGCAGGGTGGTGATGACATCACTTTCCCTGACGATCTCTGCCGAAAGCGCCAGAAGCTGTTTCGCTTCCTGGACAACCACTTCAACAGCGAGCGTTACCGCGAGAACGTCCGCCAGCTGACACCGGCAATTCTCGCTGTCCTGCCGATTGTGTACCGCAGTCGCCTGCTGCCAGAAGACAACATCATGGCTCGCCTGGCGCGTATGGAGAAAGAAACCAGTGAAGCAAAGATTGCCGTCGCGCTGGATGCGCCACGGCATCAGAAGCTGAAAGAGTTGAGCGAGGGGATCGTGGAGATGTATCGCGTTGACCCTGGGTTAACTGGGCCGCTGATGGAGATGGTGCAGATGATGCTGGGGGCTATATGACCGGTTCAAAAATGGCGAAAGCCGCGGTGCGCGAACACCAACGGCTTTCTGGTGCAATTCATTGCGAAATCATTGCGGGGTAAGTATGTCAGCAACCAGTACCAAGGTAAATATCCAGCCAACCCATAAGTGCTCTTTTTGCGGAAAGACGAATGTCGAAATTGCTGGCGTTCTCGTCGTTGGGGGTGGCGTCTCAATCTGTCAGGAATGCGTTTTTTTGTGCGTCGAGATCGTCTTTAAGCACTCCGCCAGAACTGACGAACCGACAGTAATTTAAGCATTCAGGGGTTTTTATGCGTGATTACGGCAAGGTGCATACATCTTTTTGGATAAGCGATGGAATGCGTCGGGTTTCTGATGATGCCCGTTTGCTCGCGCTGTATCTGCTCACGGGGCAACACACGAACATGATTGGTTGTTTTCGACTGCCTGATGGATACGTTTCGGAAGACCTCAACTGGACATCTGAAAGGGTTGCGAAAGGGTTTGATGAGCTATCTATGAACGGTTTTGCAACGCGTGATTTTGCCTCGAAATGGGTCCTTATTCGGAACTTCATGAGCTGGAACCCAGTTGAGAACCCTAATCAGGGTATAGCGGCTATGCGTTTGTTTTCTCAAGTGCCGGATAAATCTTCGGTGAAGCCAGAACTGGCGCGGGTTATGGCTGATGCGATAGCTCACATTGGTGGCTTGAAGCTAAAGGGTTCAGAAAGGGTTCTTGAACCGTTCCTTAACCAGGAACAGGAACAGGAACAGGAGCAGGAACAGGAAGAAGAAAACACTTTGGGGCATGGCTACGCCACACCCCCAGAGAGTGATGATTCTTCCGATGATGAGACGCCACCAAAAAAAAATGCCTATCCGGATGACTTCGAGCAGGCGTGGTCGATTTATCCAAAACGCGCTGGAGGAAATAGCAAGGCCGACGCCTGCAAAGCCTGGAACGCCAGAGTTAACTCAGGAGCTACAGCTCAGGAGTTGCTCAACGGTACACAGCGATATGCCGACTTCGTGAAAGCTACGGGGAAACTTAACACCGAGTACGTGAAACAGGCCGCAACGTTCTTTGGCCCCTCGAAGCACTACGAGGAAGCCTGGGAAGTGACTGCATCGTCAGGTATGCGGGATCTGAATACGATTTCCCGACCAGATAACACCATTCCACCAGGGTTCAGGGGGTAGCGATGAAAAACATGATTGGTACTGGCAGCGCTCTTGAGCGCCTGAAAAAACTCATTCCGCCAGGCGTACAGCCGAAGTTCACCAGCGCAGCAGAGCTTCTGGCGTGGCAACGGGAAGAAGGACTGAAACATTGCGAAGAGCTGGGCAAGCGGAATCAGAAAGCGCGCACAGAGAAAATCTTCGGTCGATCTGGTATCCAGAGTCTGCACCGCAGCTGCACGTTCGCCAACTACGAAGTCTCCGGTGAGCAACAGCGCAAGGCCTACACCATGGCGAAAAGCTATGCACAGAACTTTGGTGCTGGCTTTGCGAGCTTCGTGTTTAGTGGTGGTCCGGGTACCGGGAAAAACCATCTGGCGGCAGCGATCGGAAATCATCTCCTGTCCGGTGGCAAATCTGTGTTGGTGGTGACAATCCCTGACCTGATGCTGCGTGTTCGCGAGTGCTACGACGGTGGCCAGTCAGAGGCTTCACTTCTGGATGACCTCTGCAAAGTCGATCTGCTGGTGTTGGATGAAGTCGGTATTCAGCGCGGTAGCAACGGGGAGAAAGTTATCCTGAATCAGGTTATCGACCGTCGGCTGTCGTCGATGCGTCCAGTTGGCGTTCTGACGAATCTGAACCATGACGAACTTCTCGGCGCATTGGGTGCGCGGGTTATCGATCGCCTCCAGATGGATGGCGGGATGTGGGTGAACTTTGACTGGGGCAGCTATCGCAAGAACGTTAGCCATCTCCGGATCGTTAAATAACCTCGAGGAAAAATCACTATGGCAAGCAAATCACTGTGGGCAATCGTCGATTTCCTTCGGGTTAACCAGACCATCACGCCTCGTCAGGTCCAGAGCCTGCTGGGATGTGACTGCAAGAAGGCACATAACCTGCTGCTTCACCTGGTACGCAGAGCGGTAGTAATCCGCACTGGCGAGCCGCACCGCCCGGTCTATTCGCTGCAACCCGGCGGGGAGTTGAACATCAAGCAGCTCAAATCGAACATGAGCAAAAACATGGTCACATCAGTTTGCCTCACAAGTCCAGCTATGCAGCGTGTACTGGCGTTTTACGGGAGAGCATCAGCATGAAACCAGATGTTAAAAAAATCATCGCCGATATCAAGGCGACAAAAGGGAACCGCAAATTTTGTAATGGCCTGGCTGGCACACTCCAGGATGATAATTATGCGTCATCGATTTGCAAATACGTTAAAACCGTAACGCCGGAAAGAATCGATCTCCTGATTGAATACGCTGAAAAACTTGAAACCGAAGTCACAGACATGGCAGTACAGCTCGCTAACGCCGAGAGCAAGTGCAGGGAGCTGGCTGCGGGTCACTGGCCTCGTTTGCAGGAGCAAGATATCAACGCATTGATGCGTTTCAATGAAACATGCGAAGACGGAGAAGGATATGACATTGGCGCTGAAGCGATGGCGCGACTTGTTGAAATAGGGCTGGCAGGCAAAGGTCCTCATGGAATCCGCAATATCACTCCATTCGGTCAGTGGGTAATTAACGCCCGGGAGGGTGAAGTTGATTTTGAGCCGTTGAAAACCGAAGAAGACAACATTGCAGAATCAGCTTTACGAATGGCCCAGCTACGCACAGGAGCCGCCCAATGACAGCACTCAACAAACAGGCGCTGCGTGATAGCGCACTCGACATGATTCGCGTACTGGGATACATCGCCAGCTTTGAATCTGAGGATATCGATGGTGATGATCTCGAACTTCGTTTTGAAACAGAGGATGGTTTAGACACAGGATGCACCATAAGCATTACCAGCCAGTGTCAGGATGCCTCTGACGTTATGCATCAACTGTTAAATGAGCTGGAAGCCGCAGAGAAGCGCATAGCAGAACTGGAAGCGAGGGAGGTTAAATTGCCGAAGCCTATTAGCGTTCTGCATCGTCGAGATTTCAATGATGCGCACCGAGCAATTTACGCCTATCCAGAGCCTGATGTTAACGCTGCACTTGCCGCCGCTGGCATTGGCGCGAAGGGGGAGTGAGGTGAGTACTTATCTTTTTTTCGGTTTCCTTGTTGTTTGCACTCTGTTTTGTATGGTGATGCTGTGGCGGGTGGTCAAGGTGGCAAAGTGGCGATTCAAGGCCCTCGAAATGAGTGCTGATGATTATCGGGCACTACCTGAATTTAATAAGATGTTGTGGATGATTTGGATATGGAGGCTAGAACGCTTCCCGAGATGTAATAAGCGGGCATGGCGGGAGACGAAGTGATGGATCAGCTACTGCAATATGCCACGAACCGGATAATTGAGCTGGAAAACCTGCTGCTGGTGAATGTTGAGGAAACTGTCTGGCCTGCCGAAGTAGGAATGGTATATAGCCAGATTGAAAGTGCCGGGGATCTTCCGGCACATCACCAGCGCCGCCTGAAGCATCACATCAACCGCATGTGGCTGGAACAAATGCCGGTACCGTCAATAATCGCTGCGGCCCGGTCACTGGCCATCGCTATGGAGAAATACGCGTGAGAGAAATCATCGTTGATAACTTTGCCGGCGGCGGCGGGGCGAGTTCGGGCATTGAGCTGGCGATCGGCCGTAGTGTGGATATTGCGATTAACCACGACCCGAACGCTGTTGCGATGCACACTACGAACCACCCGGATACACTGCACTACTGCGAATCGGTGTTTGATGTCGATCCCATCGTAGCGACCGCTGGCCGCCCGGTGGGGCTGGCATGGTTTTCCCCTGATTGCCGTCACTTCTCAAAGGCTAAAGGTTCGAAGCCGGTAGAGAAAGAGATTCGTGGTTTGGCGTGGATTGTCATTCGCTGGGCGCTGGCGGTACGTCCCCGTGTGATGATGCTGGAGAACGTTGAAGAGTTCCGCACCTGGGGGCCGCTTATCGAATCTGCTGATGGTGGGTTACGTCCAGATCCCCTGCGTACTGGTGAGACCTTCGAGGCTTTCTGCGGCATGCTATCCGGTGGTATTCCTGCCGGTCATCCGGCGCTGGCGGAGTGCTGCGAGTTCCTGGGTATTACTGCCGACGGCGAACTGGCGCAGCAACTGGTGGCCGGGCTGGGTTACGCTGTTGATCATCGTGAGCTGCGCGCCTGCGATTTTGGCGCACCGACCATCAGGAAGCGTTTCTTCATGGTAATGCGTTGCGATGGTATGCCGGTGACCTGGCCGGACCCGACCCACGGCGACCCGAAATCTCCAGCTGTGCAGAGTGGAAAGTTGGCGCCATGGCGTACAGCTGCAGAGTGTATCGACTGGACCATTCCGGCACCGTCGATATTCGACCGCAAAAAGCCACTGGCTGAAAATACGCTCAAACGCATCGCTCGTGGCATCCAGCGGTTTGTGATCGAGAGCGCGTCGCCGTTCATCGTTAAGTGCAACCACACGACGACCAAAGGGAAATACGACTGTTTCCGTGGGCAGGCGCTGGGCGAGCCTTTGCAGACCATTACGAAAACCTATGGCTACGCGATTGCCGTCCCACACCTGACAAAGTTCCGTACTGGCGCAACCGGGCAGCCCGTTACCGAACCCGTCCCGACGGTAACCGCTGGCACATCAAAACGTCCGGGCGGGAATGGGCATGCATTCGGGATTGTTGAAGCAGCGATAGCGCCGTTTGTTGGTCGGCAGTTTGGTGCCAGTGTCGGTCACCGGGCAGACGAACCGAGTGCAACGATCACTGCTGGTGGTGGCGGAAAATCTCAACTGGTAATGCCTACGCTGATCCAGATGGGTTATGGCGAGCGTCCGGGACAAGACCCGCGCGTGCTGCGCCTGGATAACCCTCTGGGGACTGTTACTGCAGGTGGGAATAAATTCGCGACGGTGAGCGCGTTCCTGGCGAAACACTACGGCGGTAACTATACGGGACCGGGTGTCAGTATGGATGAACCCGCGCACTCAGTGACTACTGTCGACCATCATGCAGTAGTTGCCTCTCATCTGGTGAAACTGCGTGGAACATGCCGCGACGGTCAACCATCCAGTGACCCAATGCCAACAGTGACGGCTGGCGGGCTGCACGTAGGGGAGGTGAAAACCACTCTTGCGGTCGATGAATACGACGAACATCGCGCGCAGCTGGCGCTGGAGTTCTTGCGTAAGTACTGCGGTGAGGATTGCGACGGGCTGGTGGATATTGACGGCATCACTTTTCGCATCGTTGATATCGGTATGCGGATGCTGCAACCGCACGAGCTATACCGCGCGCAGGGCTTCCCGGAGTGGTACATCATCGATCAGGACTATCGGGGGCAGAAGTACGCGAAAGACAAGCAGGTCGCACGCTGCGGTAATGCGGTCCCTCCGCCGTTTGCTGAGGCGCTGGTGCGTGCTAATTTGCCGGAGCTTTGTCAGTCAAAACAAATAGCAGCCTGATTTATAACCCCTTGCATAACCAGAGGTTTTTTATGTCGAAGCGCAACATTGCAGCAAAAACATTAGTTCGCGCCGGAAAGCTATAGAGAACTTGAGTGAGCAGCTTGATACACTTCAGGCAGTACGCGTTAGTCAGACGGGAAGTTACCTTTAAAGTACGGGAGAGCTCTGATGATTGTTGACTATCTGTTGATTGGTTATGGAAGGGATGGAGAGATAAAACAAGAGGAATGTAATGGCGGAGATATGCTAGCGCCCTCTCTGAAATTTGCTCCGGCAAACCCATCTTCGAAGCAATATCCAGTGCAAACATTTGATGTCAAAGTCATACACCATCTTGGTAACCGGTTGGATTGGCCCCTATATTTCCAT
>NZ_SZWV01000048.1:2374-19680 GCF_005280945.1 Citrobacter sp. wls718 | reverse complement strand
TGGAGATTCAGGGGGCCAGTCTAACCAATCCCATAAGATCGCGCTGACGGATATGTTTTTGTATTAATTCCAGCAGCGCCATACGGCGATGCTGCACAATCTCATCGTCCGGAATAACTGTAATATCGACCAGCGGAAACGCTGCGGCATAAAGCCGACGAGCCAATGTTGGATTGGCAAATTCATCCAGCCAGCACAGTGACCAGGGATACGGACTTTTAGCGCCGTGATAAAACAGCATCGGCACCACCAGCGGTAGTTGCGGGTATCCGGCATCTAAATGTTTTTGCATGGCCGCTATCGCATAGCGCATCAACCTGAACGCCATATGTGCATCCGGTGTACTCTGATGTTCAATCACCACATAAATATATCCATCCCCTTCCGTCGTTTTCAGCGACCACAGCACATCGGAATAATACGCGCGTAAATCCCCCTCAATAAAACTGTCAGACTCGAGCTTTAGTGTCTGCAGGTCACATATTTCGCGTAACGCATCAGGGAGATGAATCTGTAGAAAATCCCGGGCAGTCTCCGGATGACGTAAAAATGTTTTAAAGACCGCATCATGCGGGGTTGAGGTCGGTGTTTTTTGCATGGAGATCCATCGTCCGAGGAAAAAGATGGCGCGACTATAACGGTTAAATTTATGACTCTCATTCAACACGTTTTATGTCTGCGAGGCACTATCCACAGTAAATACCGCCCTCTGCAAGGCAGACATTTTCTCAGAACACTCCCCGCAAAAACGCGTTTGCTTACGCGCCCATTCGCATTACACTGCGGATGTCTATTTTCCATTCAACTGACGCCACCCGAGGTGCGATCTCGCTATTCCCGTTGAGGGTTTTCTCCCGACAAGGAGCTGTTTTATGCAACGGATTTTCGCGTTTTTCTCGCAACGCGCCACGACGCTGTTTTTCCCCATCGCGCTGATTCTGTACGACTTCGCCGCCTACCTGTCAACGGACCTGATCCAACCCGGCATCATTAATGTCGTGCGGGATTTCAACGCCGATGTCAGCCTGGCACCGGCTGCGGTTAGCCTGTATCTGGCGGGTGGGATGGCGTTACAGTGGTTATTAGGGCCGCTTTCCGATCGAATTGGTCGCCGGCCGGTGCTGATTACCGGCGCGCTCATCTTCACCCTTGCCTGCGCGGCTACACTGTTCACCACCTCAATGACGCAGTTTCTGATTGCACGCGTTGTGCAGGGCACCAGCATCTGCTTTATCGCCACCGTCGGCTACGTCACGGTGCAGGAGGCATTTGGCCAGACAAAGGCCATCAAGCTGATGGCCATCATCACCTCCATTGTGCTGGTGGCACCGGTAATTGGCCCGCTCTCCGGGGCAGCGCTGATGCACTTTGTCCACTGGAAGGTTCTGTTTGCCATCATTGCCGCGATGGGCCTGGTCGCCTTTATTGGCCTGCTGCTGGCGATGCCAGAAACGGTGCAGCGCGGCTCGGTGCCGTTCAGCGCACGCGGCGTACTGCGGGATTTTCGCGATGTATTTCGCAACCGGGTGTTCCTGTTTGGGGCCGCCACGCTATCGCTGAGCTACATCCCGATGATGAGCTGGGTGGCGGTATCGCCGGTGATCCTGATCGACGCGGGCGGCATGACCACCTCGCAGTTTGCCTGGGCGCAGGCTCCGGTATTTGGGGCGGTTATTGTCGCCAATATGGTAGTGGTGCGATTTGTGAAGGACCCGACAAGGCCGCGCTTTATCTGGTGGGCGGCACCTGTCCAATTGAGCGGGCTGGCGATACTGATTGGCGGCAATTTACTCTGGCCGCACGTCTGGCTGTGGTCGGTGCTGGGCACCAGTCTGTATGCATTTGGTATCGGGATGATTTTCCCGACGCTGTTCCGTTTTACGCTGTTTTCCAACAACCTGCCGAAGGGCACGGTCTCCGCATCGCTGAATATGGTGATCCTGACGGTAATGGCTGTTTCTGTCGAGATCGGGCGCTGGCTGTGGTTTAACGGCGGCAGGATTTCGTTTCACCTGTTGGCGGTTGTCGCAGGTATTGTCGTGGTATTCACGCTCGCCGGATTGTTGAAGCGGGTACGTCAGCACGAGGCCACGACGTTAGCCACGGAAAACTAACCAGCCATGCTTATCCGGCCTACGCCATCGTGGTAGGCCGGATAAGGTGCTGGCGCCGCATCACATCACATCACATTACGCGATACGCGCGAACCCGGCGTCCAGATCGGCAATCAAATCACCGACATCTTCCAGGCCAATATGCACCCTGACCAGCGTGCCGCTGAAGTCGACATCCCCGGCCGGGCGAATGCTGTTCAGCTCCTCCGGCTGATTAGCCAGAATCAGCGACTCGAATCCGCCCCACGAATAGGCCATATGGAACAGCGAGAAGTTATCGAGGAAATTCGCCATCTGTTCATCAGTCAGGCGCTTTTTCAGGATAAATGAGAACAGGCCCGAGCTACCGGCAAAGTCGCGCTGAAAATACTCATGGCCCGGACACTCCGGTAACGCCGGATGGTTCACCCGCGCCACCTCCGGTCTTGCCGACAGCCAGCGGGCAATATGGATACTGCTTTCCTGATGCTGTTTCAGACGTACCGCCAGCGTGCGCAGTCCGCGGCTGCCGTTATACGCCGTGTCGGCATCCAGCGTTTGCCCCATCAGATACGAGTTCTCACGCAGACGATCCCAGCAGCGGGCGTTGGACACCGCCGTGCCCAGCATGCCGTCCGAATGGCCAATGGTGTACTTGGTGCCCGCCTGAATGGAAATATCCACGCCGAAATCCAGCGCCTTAAACAGTACGCCCGCCGCCCAGGTGTTGTCGATCATGATGACTATGTCCGGGTTCACTGCGCGGATCGCCTTCACCATTCCCGGCACGTCCTGGACTTCCATGGTGATTGAACTGGGCGATTCCAGAAACACCACTTTCGTCTCAGGGCGCAGAAAATCGACGATACCTGCGCCAATCAGCGGATCGTAATAGGTGGTTTCCACGTTGAATTTACTCAGGATCTTATTACAGAAATCCTGGGTTGGCTCATAGGCCGCGCCGGTCATCAGGATATGATCGCCGCTTTGTACAAACGCCAGAATCGCATTAGTAACCGCCGCGGCCCCGCACGGGTACAGCGCACAGCCCACACCGCCTTCCAGCTCGCTCATCGCCTTCTGAAAAGCGAAGTGGGTATACGTACCGCGACGACCATAAAACAGTTCCCCGTTAGCGCGATTGGCGGTGGCGAATTTTTTATCCTTCACGGTATCAAACACCAGCGAAGAAGCGCGTTGGATAACCGGATTCACCGCCCCCTGGGTGTAACGTTTGTCACGTCCGGCGACGACCAGTTGGGTTTCAATCTTCATTGCGTCTTTCATAACATCTCCTGTTTCTTAATCCGTGTGCAAACCTATACCGCAGCGGCGGTCGCGTTGATTTCAGCGTCGTTCTGCTTTTTTCCAGCAAACCGCTCAACAATTTGTGCCGCGTTCAAATCATGGATCACGTTGATAAGCGTGGCGGGCGCATCGGTAATCGTACCCAGCACCACCAGCATCGGGATCGCTTCCATCGGCAACCCGAGCGTGGTGACAATAAAGATCTCACCCAGAAACGCACCGCCCGGTACGCCGCCGACGATAATGGCGGAGAGCACGGCAATCAGCATGGTCAGGAAGAAGGTCTCGGTGGTGAACGGCATGCCGAGCACGGAATAGATAAAGACAATTTTCAGCGCGGCAATCATCGCCACGCCGCCTTTGTTCAGGTTAACCAACAACGGAATAGAGACATCCACAATTTCCGGGTTAATCCCCATCGCCTTACCGGCGCGCAGCGTGACAGGTAATGTGCCCAGTGAAGAACAGGTTCCCAGCGCGGTGGCGGAAGGTTCAATCGCATTACGCCAGAAGGCTCTGACCGCCGGAACACCGCCACCAATATACGAATAGAGAATTGAGCCGAAAACAAAGTAGACCAGCGTGGCGACCATAAACAGGCCAATGGCGCGGGCAAAGGTTAACAGCAGCGCGGAATCCTGACTGGCCATGGTCGCAGCGAAATAGCAACCAAGACCAATCGGCGCCACTTTCATAATGATAGAGACGATCTTCATGATCACGGTATTGGCATCTTCCAGCAGTGACGCAATGCGTTTCCCCGCCTGATCTGATTGCCCAATCGCCACACCGGCAATGATCGCCATGACGATCAGCGCCAGAATATTGGACTTCGAAAACAGTCCGATAAAATCATTGGTGGTGATCATGCTGACAAAATCCATCTTGCCACTGCCCGCCTGCACGGACTGCGAGAGATCGATAGTGACGCCCTGCGCCGGGTTGTACCATAGCGCCAGCGCCACAATCCCGGCAGCCGGAATAAAGGCCATCGCGATCGAAACAATAAAGATAATCGCCATAATGCGTCCCAGCCTTTTCAGGTCGGTCATACTGGCGATAGAAGACATGACGCTGATCCCCACCAGCGGCACGATGATCATAAATAACAGGTTTAAGAATATCTGACCGACTGGCTGGAGTGTGCTGGCAAACGTCGGGGCATAAATACCTAATAAGCCGCCAATAACCAGAGCAAATAATAAAATAATCGACGATCTGTAGGGTTCGAGTCGTGACCACATAATGGGTACCTTTTAAATTATATAATTTTTAATGAGACTACATTCACAACTTGATGCGTTTCAGGCCTACCTCCTTATATTTTGTGATGCAACTCACTTAACCTGTTATTTTTTCATTTTGCCAGCGAGTTGTTTCCTGTGATTCAATAGTTGCATGTTTAAAATGCGAATGTAACGGCCTATTCGTACCGTTTTTGCAAATCACTTGTGAATTAAAGGAAATTATGGGTACGCCGATTTCACTCAAGCATTTGGAATTTTTCGTCAAAATCGTTGACTGCGGAGGGTTATCGGAGGCTGCCGCGCAGCTCAACGTCTCGCCTTCCGCGGTGAGCAAAAGCCTGACGGCGATGGAAGACACGCTGGGGACAACGTTAATTAAACGCACCACCCGCAGTATTACCCTGACCGATGCCGGGCAATATTTATTTAACCGCGCCAATAAGCTACTGACAGAGTTTGATGAAACGCTGAATACTACCTCCGGTTATTACCACAGCCCGCAGGGCGAATTACGCATCACCTGTTCCATTGCCTTTGGTTATTCGCGACTGGTAAACCTGGTGGATAAATATCGCACCCAGTTCCCGGATGTGAATCTGTACATCGATCTCAACGATAACTTCGTCAATCTGAACGAAACCGATTTCGACATCGCCCTGCGCATCTCCACCGCGCCGCCGCAGAATTACGCCATGCGTAAACTGGTCCCTATCCGCTGGGCGTACTGCGCGTCGCCGGGATACCTCGCAAAAAAAGGGATGCCCCAGCGTCGCAGCGACTTGGTGAATCATGATTGCCTGGTTTACCCCGGCCTCACGCCAGTGCTTAAAGTGGCAGACGAGCAGGATCGTTTGCACCAATTGAAGCTGCATATGCCGATCCA
Source organism: Citrobacter sp. wls718 (assembly GCF_005280945.1). NCBI lineage: Bacteria > Pseudomonadati > Pseudomonadota > Gammaproteobacteria > Enterobacterales > Enterobacteriaceae > Citrobacter > Citrobacter sp. wls718. The sequence goes on along the minus strand of NZ_SZWV01000048.1, from coordinate 14,149 downwards.
GGCCAACAGCAGCCTGGTGTTATTGAAGTCGGTGTTAGAAGATCAGGGCGTGGCGTATTTACCCACCTATCTGATTGGCGATCATATTCAAAAAGAAGAGGTCACGCCGCTGATGCTCGACGGCACCATCACCTGTGAAACCCACGCCCTGTATGCGCTGTATTTTCCCAGCAAGTACAGTAATCCGAAGGTACGATCGTTTATCGATTTTCTGGTGGCGGAACTCGGTCCGTTACCCGCGTGGGACAACTGGATCCCAGGATAAGATCATTCAGTCTAAAAATGGGAGGCGTGCCACAATTTTTGCACGTTCCCCCCGTCTGGCTCTATCCTTAAGTCTATGAATAAAATTGCTGAACTCAAACGCGCCAAGCGACTGGCGCTCTCTCTGCTGCTGATTGCTGCCGCGACCTTCGTCATCACGTTGTTTCTGCCACCCAACTTCTGGGTGCTAGGGATCAAAGCGATTGCCGAAGCGGCGATGGTAGGCGCGCTGGCGGACTGGTTCGCCGTGGTCGCGCTTTTTCGCCGGGTACCGATCCCGTTTATCTCGCGCCATACGGCGATTATCCCGCGTAATAAAGACCGCATCGGCGAAAACCTGGGTCAGTTCGTGCAGGAAAAATTCCTCGACACCCAGTCACTGGTGGCGCTGATTCGCCGCCATGAACCGGCGCTGCTCATTGGCAACTGGTTCAGCCAACCGGAAAATGCCCGGCGCATCGGCCAGCATCTGCTGCAGATCATGAGCGGATTTCTCGAACTGACCGACGACGCCCGCATCCAGCGGCTGATCAAACGCGCGGTGCATAAGGCTATCGACAAGGTCGATCTCTCCGGCACCAGCGCATTAATGCTGGAAAGCATGACCAAAAACAACCGCCACCAGGTGCTGCTCGACACGCTGATTACGCAGCTGATCGCCCTGCTACAGCGCGACAGTTCGCGGGCGTTTATCGCCCAGCAGATTGTGCGCTGGCTGGAGACCGAGCATCCGCTCAAAGCGAAGATCCTGCCAACCGAATGGCTCGGTGAACACAGCGCCGAGCTGGTCTCTGATGCGGTCAACTCCCTGCTGGATGACATCAGTCACGATCGGGCGCATCAGATCCGCCACGCCTTCGATCGCGCCACGTTGAACCTGATCGATAAGCTCAAACACGATCCTGACATGGCCGCACGTGCAGAAAGCCTCAAAAGCTACCTGAAAGAGGACGAAGCCTTTAACCGCTATCTCGGCGAGTTGTGGGCGGATCTGCGTCAATGGGTGAAAACCGACATTAACGCCGATGATTCTCGCGTGAAACAACGCATTGCCAGCGCCGGACAGTGGTTTGGCGAAACGCTGGTTGCCGATGGTGCCCTGCGTGCGTCGCTGAATGAACACCTGGAGCAGGCTGCGAAAAAAGTCGCACCGGAGTTCGCTACCTTCCTGACGCGCCACATCAGCGACACCGTCAAAAGCTGGGATGCACGGGAGATGTCGCAACAAATTGAGCTCAACATCGGCAAAGATTTGCAGTTTATTCGCGTCAACGGCACGCTCGTTGGCGGTTCTATCGGGCTGGTGTTATATCTGTTGTCGCAACTACCGTCTCTGCTCACGCTGCCGAATTTTTAAGGAGAAAAAATGGCTGAAATCACCCTGTCATCCGCGGAGCGCGATCGCCTGCGCAACGAACTGGAAACGTATTGCAGCGACCACTTCGATCTCGACCTTGAGCAGTTCGATGCCGAGTTCTTTATTGATTTTATTATCGAAAAACTGGGACCTGCGTTTTACAACGCCGGTATTGAAGAGGCGATCCGCACCCATATCGCCTACAGCGAACGGATCCAGGAAGAAATGGACCTGAAGAAAATCCTCTGACGGTAAAACCCGCATCATTTAACTTTAAATTATCATTTGCATATGTAATATAACAAATATCCACATAACAGCGTGAAGTGAGCGTCTGCATGCCGCAGGGAAGTCCTGGTTCAAATCATCATTCCATCCGCATCGCGCTGTTTGGCCTGCTGGTCTTGACGCTGGGCATGGGGATTGGCCGCTTTCTGTATACGCCAATGCTGCCGGTGCTGCTGACTGAAGGTCAGTTTACCTTTAGCCAACTCTCGTGGATTGCCAGCGCCAACTACGCCGGGTATCTGGCAGGCAGCCTGCTGTTTTCCTTCGGTTTGTTCCACCAGCCCTCACGCCTGCGTCCGATGCTATTAGCGTCTGCGCTCGCGACCACCGGACTTATCCTGGCGATGGCGTTTTTTACCCAGCCCGCACTGATGATGGCGATCCGCTTTCTGGCAGGTGTCGCCAGTGCAGGTATGATGATCTTTGGTTCGATGGTGGTTCTGCAGCATACCCGTCATCCGTTTGTGATTGCGGCCCTGTTCTCCGGTGTCGGGACCGGCATTTTTCTCGGTAATGAGTATGTCATCGCTGGTTTACGCTTTGCGCTGTCATCGCACACGCTGTGGCTGGGTGCCGGAGTCCTTTCTGGCTTACTCCTTCTGCTGCTGGTCGTGCTGCTCCCCTCTCGTGACCGCGTGCTGCCCGCCGTACCACTGGCAAAATCCGCGCATCAACCGATGTCATGGTGGCTGCTGGCGTTGCTTTACGGGCTGGCCGGTTTTGGCTACATCATTGTCGCCACTTACCTGCCGCTGATGGCGAAAAATGCCGGTTCGCCACTGCTGACCGTACACCTGTGGTCGCTGGTTGGCATCGCAATCATTCCGGGGTGTTTCGGCTGGCTATGGGCGGCGAAACGTTGGGGAGTCCTGCAATGCCTGACAGCCAATCTGCTGACCCAAAGCGCCTGCGTGGTGTTAACACTTGCCAGCGACTCGTTGTTCCTGCTGGTTCTCAGCAGTATCGGTTTTGGCGCAACCTTTATGGGAACCACCTCACTGGTGATGCCGCTCGCCCGCCAACTCAGCGTGCCGCGAAACATTAACCTATTGGGACTGGTGACGCTGACGTACGGCATTGGGCAAATTCTCGGGCCGCTATTAACCAGCCTACTGGGAAGCGGCGCTATCGCCATTATCAACGCTACGCTGTGTGGTGCAGCGGCGCTATTTTTTGCTGCACTGATTAGTGCAGTACAATGCTATAAACAGCGTTCTCTTACACCTAAAGAAGTATAAGCCCCCCCTCTAAAAAATCTTAAATTCGGATTACTCCGCAATTAAATGTCAACATTTCATAATCCACAAATAACCAATAACTCATTCTCCAGACACTTTATAATCCGTCTTAACTCATTTGTAGAATAAACATAAAATGAGTAAAAATGGACATATCCATACAACATCAACAGCATATTCAGGAACAGTACATGTCGTGGTTTAAAAAAATCATACTTGGGTTAATTATTATCATCAGCTTATTTAGCACCATGAAGGATTATAAAGACTTCGGCTTTTTCGGGGCCGCAGGGCTGTTTATTATATTTGTACTCACCACGATTTTTCTCTGGCAGTGGGCTGCCGGAAAGTGGCCAGAGATAGGCACCGTCAAAGCGATTCTTATTTTGCTGGCCAGTACCATTGCCTCTATATTCGTCATTAATATGGCCATCGCCGGAAATTTACATGTAGATCTGATGGAAGTAATGCGCGTTTCGATTACGCATAAACCCCTTTTTTATCTCATTTTCTGCGTGGTGGCATGGGTAAAAGTGGGGATCTGGAAGTGGTTATTTAGCGAAGTGCGTGGCAACCCACAGCAGCCAGTCTGACAGGAAAAGCAATGTAAAAAAGGCGTCTGACTAGAGACGCCTTTTTCATGACATAACAAAAACTTAGAACTGGTAGGTCAGGCCAGCAACAACTTCGTTGTCACCGTCCTGGCCATTGAGCAGGTTAAACTTGTAACCCACATCGGCCACGATGTTTTTGTTGAAGTAGTAATCGGTACCCAGCGCCACGTACTCGGTCAGGTCAGTGTTGTCAGTGTCACGTGAGTGGACGTAAGCCACGTTCGGACGCAGACCAAAATCAAACACATAGGCCGCCATCGCTTCAAAGTGCTGCGCTTTGTTGGCATTCTGGATCAGGTTGTGGGATTCACCGTACATCGTCGCCACATAGACAGCATTGGCATCATACTTCAGGCCCGCCCCCCAGAATTCAGCGTTATCACCTTCCCAGCCCTGCTGTTTCTGCTCAGCAGTTACCGCGCTGGTAGAGTAAGCCGCGATGGCAGACACGCCAGAGTCCGCGATGTTGTCATAACCCAGAGAGAAGCCGTAGCCATTGCCGTGCTGTTTAGCCGGGTCCGCATCGGTATCATCCTGACCCTGGTATTGCGCCGCCAGGTTTACACCATCAACGGCACCAAACAGATTTTTGGTACGGAGTGTTGCAACGCCAGAAGTGCGTGTAGTAAGGAAGCGGTCAGTATTTTCATAGGAATCACCGCCGAACTCTGAAAGAACGTCAGTGTAAGATCCCACGTCATAAGCGACACCGTAGTTACGACCGTAGTCAAAGCTAACGTCGTGACCGTAATCCAGGCCAGCAAACGCGAGACGTGTTTTAATACCATCCTGAGAACCTTCTGCTCCAGCGGCATCAAACTGACTTTCAAAGTGGCCATAACCGGTCAGCTGATCGTTAATTTGTGTCTCACCACGAAAACCCAGACGCGCATAAGTACCGTCGGCGTCGGTGCCGTCAGTCCAGGTATGTACGGCTTTAACTTTGCCGTACAAATCCAGTTTATTGCCATCTTTGTTATAAATTTCCGCTGCATGAACGGACGTTACCCCTAATGCCATCACGGCTAATGCCATTGCTGTCTTTTTCATTTTTTACTCACTTTTAATTGTGAATTTTGCTATCAACTTTGTTATGCGGGCGGCGCGCCAACATAAAAAAGCCCCCTATTGAACAAGGGGAAAACAAATAACACACCAGTAAAATTATTAAGGACGTAGCAAGGCATATATCATTATTGGGAATATAAATAAAACCCAGACAGAGCGTGATAGCATGTATTACTGAGAGTCACTCTCATTAATAGAGCGATGTAGCATTAATGCTTCAGCAATAATATCTTGTTTGCTTTTTCGTGTTTCAAATGCCAGCGTGCGAACGTATTCCCACAAAGAGGTATCGACACGCGCACTTAAAAGAACCATATCTTTCGAGCGGGTACCTCTGGCTTTTCGACTATCGGGATAATCTCGAGAAGGCATTGTCATCTCCTGAACGCAATAATACGCTTATGGCGATGAAATATGCATCCAGTGTAAAAACATGTCAACGGCAAAAAAAATGCACAATAGTAATGAAACTGTTAATAAATCACTTAAAAGTGGAACGCTATTTCAAATGAAAGATAACTTGATTGTAGAATAATGTGTAATTTTTACTTTACGCACATTCATTGTGACTCATTAGATTAAAAAAAAGACGTCTACCGCGTGGCTAACAATGTGCCATCAAAACATCATTCCAGCCAATAGGTTACATAACGTGTTTAATGTCTACTTTTACCTAAAACCCCTGTTTTTATATGCCTTTTTGCGTTGATTTTCGGTGCTATCCGCTGCGTAAATCGCGTTGATTCTCACTGCGTTGTCGCCTGCGTTGTCGAAAAATAAGCACGGAAAGGTAAAATTTTAGTAAAAATTGCATTCTTTCGCTTTTAAAAATAAGTCGATTTAAATTGATTTAAATCAATTTTACCAGCCGCGTAACGGTGTAAAAATCGCCACTTGCGGTGACTGGAAACAATGTTGTACGCCGATTTTATCAGCAGAAAAAACAGGTGCAGGAACGTTAAACCGCAGCGGAAAGCGCGGACCAGGACGCCATTTTCAGGCGATCCCTTGCGAAAGGAGAGTCCGCAGAGTGCGGAATGTCATCCCGCTCTGGGCTACAACGCCAGAGCGGGCTTATTCACGAATCTCAACAATCTTCAATAATCAGATACACCGCCTTCACCGGACCATGCACCCCGACCACTTTGATAAGCTCAATATCCGCCGTTGAGCTGGGCCCGCTGATGATGTTAATGCACGACGGCATACGCTCACCGGCCTGCGCTTTCTGATGCAGAACCTGCGCCAGTTGCGCCACACGCGGCAGGATGCTGCTTTTACGCAGCACGAAAATAGAGGACTCGGGCAACAGGCTGATTGAACGCCCGCGCTCCGGAGCGGAAAACAGCACCACGCCCCCGGACTCCGTCAGGCCATACTCGGCATACACCACGCCAACTTTCGCCTGCTCGGCCTGAACAATATTCTCGGCTCCACGCACCGGATCCCAGACCACAGCATTACACTCTCGCTGCAAACGCTCGGTTATCCCCAGTTCTACCAGCCGACTGTCGCCGCTAACCACCACCGGCTGCTGCCCCAGCTGTTGGCACAGACGTAACGCCGCCTCAGGGGCCTGCGCCTCATGGGTCAGTTCGCACTGCGCCAGCATCACCTCGCTGGCAAACTGCACAAACGCGTCGCAGCGCTGCTGCGGGCTGAGTTCGGTCAGCCGCTCGTTCGCATAGTTGTTCACCGGCGCGGCTTCGGCCTGCGGTTCCCGCCGCAGCGGACGGCCCAGCGCCTGGGCAACGGTGTTTAAAAACGCGGTACGGTTATCCATTCTTTTTCTCCTGCGCCTGATGTTTCTTAAACCAGCTACGGAAACTCTCTCCGTCAGCATCAGGAAGATCGCGCGCTTCCATCCAGTCGCCAATCGCGCCAACCTTGAGCGGCGTTTTACCGCCATTGATAAACCAGCTCGCCGCGTGGGCACCGGCCATCATGCCGACCTTCCACAACCCTGGATGGCTGTTGGCATAAGCGAACATTTTGATCGCCCGACGTTCCGCTTTCGGGGTAATCCCTTCCTCGGCCATTACCCGGCGATGGCGCAGGATCAGTTTTGACAGCGGGATCTGTACCGGACAAACGCTGTCGCAGGCCGTGCACAGTGAACAGGCGTAAGGCAGGTCTTTAAAATCTTTATAGCCGCCGAGCAGCGGAGAGATCACCGCCCCGATAGGCCCTGGATAAATAGAGCCGTAGCCGTGCCCGCCAATATGGCGATACGCCGGGCAGGTGTTCATACAGGCTCCACAGCGGATGCAGCGCAGCACATCGCGAAACTCAGAACCCAGCACCTGCGAGCGACCGTTATCCACAATCACCAGGTGAAACTCTTCCGGCCCGTCGACGTTATCCGCCTCGCGCGGCCCGGTAAGCCAGGTGTTATAGCCCGTCAGACGAGCGCCCACCGCACTGCGTGCCAGCATAGTGATCAGCACGTCCACGTCGGCAAACGTCGGCGCGATGCGCTCCATGCCCATCACCGCAATGTGCGTTTTCGGTAACGTGGTACACATCCGCGCGTTACCTTCGTTGGTGACCAGGCAAACCGAGCCGGTCTCCGCCACCGCGAAGTTACAGCCGGTAATGCCAATTTCAGCGCTGAGGAAATCCTCGCGGATCTTCTGGCGGATGAACAAGGTCATCGCTTCCGGCGTTTCCGGACCGTCATAGCCCATCTGCTCATGCAGCACGCGACGGATCTGATAGCGATCTTTATGGATAGCCGGGACCACCACATGCGAAGGCGGATCCTGATCCAACTGGAGAATATATTCGCCCAGATCGGTTTCGATCACCTGAATACCGGCATCCTGCAGCACGTGGTTAACGCCGATCTCTTCGGTCACCATCGACTTGGATTTCACCACCTTCTTCGCGTTTTTCGCTTTTGCGACCTGCAAAATGTAGCGGGTAGCCTCTTCCTTGGTCTTCGCGAAAAACACCTGACCGCCGTTTTCCGTCACTTTCTCGGAGAGTTGATACAGGTAAGCGTCGAGGTTACTCAGAACGTGGTCGCGGATCTGACTGGCACGGTCGCGCCATTCTTCCCAGTGCCCTAACTCATCGACCATTTTTTGCCGGTTCGCGCCGATGCGCCCCTGCGCGTTCGCCACGGCTTTGCGCATAATCGGATCGTCAATTTGCTGGCGAATGCGCGTTTTAAACTCTACATCGCTGGTTTTTATCGACATCTCTTTCCCCTCAGCGGCTCATCAGCACTTCAGCAATATGCATCACTTTGACCGGCTGGCCTTCACGCTGCAGTCGGCCGCCAATGTTCAGCAGGCAGCTAACGTCGGCACCAATCAAATACTCCGGTTTCGCATCCATGAGATGCAGGACTTTCTCTTTCACCATCTCGCCGGATATTTCGGCCATTTTGACCGAGAAAGTGCCGCCGAATCCGCAGCAGGTGTCCTGATCGGCAAAGGTTAACAGCTCCAGACCGCGTACGTTTTTCAACAGCGTGAGCGGCTCTTCTCTCACGCCCAGCTTGCGAGTCAGGCTGCACGAAGGGTGATAAACCGCTCTGCCCTGCAGGCTGGCACCGACGTCCACGACGCCCAGTTTGTTGACAATAAAAGAGGTGAGATCCTGCATACGCGCGGCAACCTTTTCGGCGCGCAATGCCCATGCAGGTTCATCGGCCAGATACGTCGGGTAGCTTTTCACCGCATAGGTGCACGAACCTGCCGGAGAGATAATCGGATCGTCATTATCCTCCAGCGCAGCGATCATGTTTTTCATCCCCGGGATGGCTTCTTTGATATAGCCACTGTTAATGGCGGGCTGACCGCAGCACCCCTGCTTCTCGGGGAAATTAACGCGGCAGCCGAGCTTTTCCAGCAACAATACGGAATCGCGTGCCATCCGTGATTTCAGCGCGTCACCAATACAGGTGACAAAGAAATTTACATTCACAATAAATACCCCATTGCTTCATTGCCTTTTAAAACCGGCGACACATCGCCGCCCGGTAATAATTCAATAATAAAAACTGGCCATTAATAAAACGGTGATACCTGACCTTTACTGTTTTATTGTCTTTTCGTCAGGCCCAGTTTTTACGTTTACTGGTTTTACCAATGCCCGGGTTCATGCTGTTGGTCGGGTCATTTTCCTGATAAAACCGCGCCAGGTTTTCAGGCGCTTTATAAAGGTGGCCAACATTATGTTCTGCCGGATATTGCGCCCCGCGTTGGCGCAACAGTTCGAGCATCTGTTCTTTTAACGCGTGCGCATCAACGCCTTTTTTAACGATATAATCCTGATGGAACACATGGCACATAAAGTGGCCATAATAAAGTTTATGCACCAGCTGACTGTCAATTTCAGCCGGCAGATGTTCATACCACTCGGTATCATTGCGGCGTAGCGCAATATCCAGCGCGAGAATATCCTCAACCTCATCAGAATGAACGGCCTGATAGCGAATGGCGGCTCCCGCTGCAGCAAAGCGGTGCAGAAACGCCTTGCTGCCCTCTTCCGGGGTACAAGCAAAGAAATCTCCGTCTGCCGTTTTAAAGTACTCGGTTAACCACGCCTGCGCTTCGCCGATGCCGTCCCCTGCCATTTTCAGCATCAGATGATGCTCGTAGTTGTCACGCCAGGTTTTCATGCGTGGCGGGAGATGGCTCGGGAAAAAATGACTGAATGTCTGCATTGCGCGGTCGGTAAAGTGCGGGCGGAAAATCTTCACCTTCTCCAGCATGGCCTCGGTGCGCCCCTTCAGATTAAAGAAAAACGGCATTTTGTCGGTGCCGAGTTTGTCGATCATCAGGAAGGTGTCTTTGCTGTATTTCTCTGCAACATCATAGATATCACGATGCATATACTCACCGGCGACCGGTAAGTGTGTAAACGTCGCCAGCATATGGCGGCGTATGTCCGTCAACACCGAGGTCTGATTGGTACCAATGTAGAACACCTGCTGATTCTTCTCAGCTTCAAAGGTGTCCAGACGTACGGCAAACACCGCCAGTTTCCCCGCGCAGCCTGAGGATTCGAACAGGCGATCCGGGTCGGCGTTGTAGCGCGCCGGGGTGTCAGCATCAACGTCTCTGACGCGGGTCACGTAGTCGTGGTCGTGCGCGTGACGCCCGTCATGACTGACGTCAGCACGCGCAATCGCGTTGTTATCCAGGCGGGCGAGGATCTGTTCCGGCGTCTCGCCCAGTTCGATGCCCAGATGATTGACCAGTTGTAGCTGTCCCTGTTCATCCACGCGGGCAAACAGTGACATCTCGGTGTACGCCGGGCCACGCTGAACCAGTGCACCGCCGGAGTTATTACAGATACCGCCAATCACCGACGCACCAATGCAGGAGGAGCCAATCACCGAATGCGGCTCGCGGCCAAACGGCTTCAGCGCCTTCTCTAGCGAATACAGCGTGGTGCCCGGATACGCCAGCACCTGCTTGCCCTCATCCAGCACATGCAGACTGTCGAGGCGCAGCGTGCTGATGATAACGATGTCGCGATCGTAGCCCTTGCCGTTCGGCGTGGAGCCTTCCGTCAGGCCGGTATTTGAGGCCTGCATCAGAATGATTTTATCGGCCTCCACGCAGGCCTTGAGCACCTGCCACAGTTCAAGCAGAGAGCCGGGGATCACCACCGCCAGCGCTTCGCCCTGACCCGAGCGGAAGCCCTTGCGATAACGCGCCGTTTTGGACGGATCGGTAAGGACGTAGGCGGGGCCAACCCGTTGGGTAAGTGCAGTCAAAAAGGATTTATTATCAGTGTTTTTCATGGAGGGCGGCTCTCCGCTCCTTATATCAGGGCAATCGAAAATGGCGATACATTCATTTGTATGACAAAACAAAATAATCCCCCAATCATTACTTACATGCAATACCCTGGTTTATTTCTTTCGGCCTCGCTCACATTTTTATATTGAAAACCACAATTATCAGAAATCAAAAAACCGTTTAAAACGACTTACCCGCCCGTCTCTATCATTATTACATAGACCATTATATAACTATTTATAGGTACCCATTTTGCGCCCAAAGATATTTACAGAGCATTATTTCTCAATTAAAAGCTTACAATAGTTACAAAACCATTAATCATAATTACTTTATCCACTGAAGCGATTCAGTTTGCATATTTTATTTATCCAGCCATGTAAGTTTCCCGCCATAAATACAAATAAGGTTTAATAAACCCATCAGGAATAGTAATGAACGAATATATTATGTTTGTTTTAGCCCTCTCTCCTTTGCTGCTTATGGTATTTTTAATACTAAAATTAAAAATGCCGATTCATTATTCAGTCTTGATTACGCTGGCCTTTACCATCGCGCTGTCGGCGATATTCTGGGATATGCCGTTACAGAATTTGAAAGCCTCCGTGGGCTATGGTGCCCTCAAAGGGTTATGGCCGATTGTGATTGTGATCCTCGGTGCGATATTCAGTTATAACGTGATGCAGGCCACCAAAGCGCTGGATATTCTGCGCGATATTCTCGCCAGTATTAGTGAAGATAAACGCATCCAGGTACTGCTTATTTCGTGGTGTTTTGGCGGATTTCTTGAGGCCGCCGCTGGCTACGGCACCGCGGTTGCCATTCCTATCGGCATCCTGATCGCACTGGGATTCAATCCGCTCAAAGCGGCCATCGCCTCACTCGTCGCCAATACCGTGCCGACGGCATTCGGCGCGGTGGGTATTCCGGTTTCAATTCTCGCTGAACAGGTTAACCTGCCGGTTTTCACCCTCGGCGGAACCATTATTATGCAGCTGGCGCTGTTTAATATTCTGCTGCCGTTTGTGATTATTTGTATTATCGGCGGTGGCCTGAAGGCGATTCGCGGCGTGTTCTTCATCACACTAATTTGCGGTATTACCACGCTGGTGCCGCAGTATTTTGTCGCTATCCACCTTGGCGCAGAACTCCCTGCATTTGCCGGCAGCCTGGTCAGCCTGTTTGCC
>NZ_SZWV01000048.1:0-2334 GCF_005280945.1 Citrobacter sp. wls718 | reverse complement strand
GTCGCCTGCGCAACGGCAAAACCGCCCCCGAATGGCGCATTGAAACCAGCCATACCCGGGAAACCACACCGCGCTCGGCGAAGGTGCTGTTCCGGGTCGGCTCCATCTACCTGTTTATTTTTATCTTTATTCTGCTGTGCTCGCCGCTGTTCCCGGCGGTAAAAGCGGCAGCATCACAACTGGCTTCGGTGCTGCATTTCACCCTCGCCGACGGTAAAACGCTGGCGCTGAAAATCGAGTGGGTCACCACGCCGGGGATGCTGATCATCTTTGCGACCCTGATCGGCGGTTTTATCCAGGGGGCTTCGGCGCGCGGGATGCTGGAAGTGTTTGTCAAAACCATTTTCCAGTTGAAGAACTCGATCGTCGCCATTATGGCGATTGTTGCGCTGGCCACGGTGATGGATCTCAGCGGTATTATCGCCACGCTGGCCCAGTCGATTGTTGACCTGACCGGCGGCTCGTATGTCTTTCTCGCCCCGGTCATTGGCGCGCTGGGTACGTTTGTCACCGGCAGCGACACCAACTCGAATATTCTGTTTGGTAAACTGCAAACCATTGCTGCCAGCAAGTTGAATATTGACCCTAACTGGCTGGCGGCGGCCAACACCTCCGGCGCGACGGGCGGGAAAATGATCTCCCCGCAGAGCATCGCCATTGCGGTTTCCGCCACCAAAATGGAAGGCCAGGCGAACCAGATTATGTCTGGCACCATGAAATACTGCTGCGCCTACATCGTGATCCTCGGCTTAAAGGTCGGCCTCTTTTACTACTGGTTTATGGCGTAACGCATTGTCAACCCCAGCCATATTCTGGCAAGCGTGTTTGACAAGACAGTGAACAAAAAGGTTTACAGCCACCCGGTCAGGAGAACGCCGCGGCTGGCTTTACGATTTGTCGGCGCTGACTAAAATAGCGCCGATATTTCAAAGAGAGGATTGTTGTTATGTTGTTCTGGAAAAAGATGGTGAAGAAGTTCGACGCCTTTTCTGCGTTGATCCCACCACGCTACTTCCGCGTGTAATGCCTGGCACTTATGCCTGATGGCGCTTCGCTTATCAGGCCTACGTTTCACGCACATTTGTAGGCCGGATAAGGCGCAAGCGCCGCATCCGGCTGCTACAACAGAGTAAAACACTCATCCCTTTCTCTTACGCATTCCGCACGTTCTTAACACCACCACCCGTAAACGCAGCCACGCAAAGCGATAAACCAGCGGATGCTGAAACCGTAGCAATGTCAAAAACATAGCGCCTCCCGTTACCGGAACGTAGGCAGCAGGCCAAACACGTCCAGCACCACCGTCAGATAGACAACCGCCCCGCAGACGATCACCAGGTTAAGCACCGTGTTATTGCAGGGTGCAGTGTAGCTGGCCGTAGGGAAACGCTTACGCGCCGCTTTTACCAGGAACGGTGGCAGGATCACGCTCCAGATGGTGAAGGCCAGACCGGCATAGCCAATCGCGTGGACAAAACCATTCGGGAAGAAAAAGCACACGGCAGCCGGTGGGAAGTAGGTTACCAGCGCAGTTTTCAGACGACCGACGCCGTTATCCGGGAAGTGAAACAGGTCAGCGATGTAGTCAAACAGGCCGAGGGTTGCCGCCAGCAGGGAACTGGCTACCGCAAAGTTGCCGAAGAAGGTCAGGATCAGATCCATATAGCGGCTGGTAAACAGCCCGCTGATGGCCTCGACAAACACGTCGATATTGCCGCCTTTAGCGATAATCGGCGGGAATTCCGAACGGCTAATGTTGCCCATCGTCACGCCCAGCCAGAAGACATACAGCAGCAGAGCAAACAGCGTGCCGATGATTATCGAACGCGTAATATGCGGGATCCCACTCTTACCGTACAGTTTGACCAGGCTCGGCACGTTGCCATGAAAACCAAATGAGATAATACAGAACGGCAGCGTCATCAGGATATACGGCAGGTACTGCGACCCTGGGATCGCCACCGCGACACTGTCGACCAGTTTCGCCACTTCAATATGGCCGACTAGTCCGGAGAACGTGGCAAAGAAGGCGATAAACTTACCGATGATCAAAATAGTGGTGATGCGTCCGACCAGCAGCGAACTGTACCAGGCAATCGCCCCGACCAGCATACTGACAATCACCACCGAGACATTCGCTGGAAAGCGCACGCCGCTGTATTTGAACACAGTTTGCGCCATCACCGCCGATGACCCGGAGATATAGGCGTAGGTCAGAATATACAACACAAAGCCAAACGCGATACCGACCACGATATTCCACTTCTGGCCTAATAAATCCTGAGTAAAGGTATTAAAACTGGCACCTGCGCCGGGTAATGACTCCAACTTATT
>NZ_SZWV01000045.1:0-23557 GCF_005280945.1 Citrobacter sp. wls718 | reverse complement strand
CGGAGATGGAGGGTCAAGATCACCCGCCGATAATCAACTCAACAACCGCCCCACCAATCTCGCCAGCGATGAAAGCTGCGCGATCTTCCAGTAACTCATCCCGCTCCATATCCATTCCCAAGCCCATAACCATGCCCTCTTTGGTGTTTTTATGAGCATATCACGCATCTAACACAAAAATAAATCGCTTTATAAATCAAATAGCAATCGACAAAATCACCATATTATCGTTTAAGCGATTGATAAAATAAATCGCCTTAGCTATCATCACCTCATCGCGAAACACTAAGCGCATAAGGTTTAACGCTCAGCTGGCCGGCTATAAGGCAAAACAGAAGTGAGCTTCGCGGTGGTGAACTGCAGAGTTAAATCGCTCAACTGTGAAGATCAGCACCACGGCACCACCAGCGAAGTTCACTCAGCAATAGTGGAGAACATCATGGTTCATCAGCACTACGGTACACAGACGGTAAACCGCGGCGCAGTTCAGCCTGGAATGCTCGTCAAACACAAGGATTCAACCTGGACGGCATCAGCTAATGCTCGTGGTCGTTTGTATCTGCATCGCGGCGTTGAGATGACTTACACCAGGGATTTGCTGGTTGAAGTTTATCTGAACGGTCTGGGGAATGGCCTCAGCCATTAACGGAGAGTGTCATGCAAGACAAGAAATGCGGTTATTGCAGCAAACCGGTTAAACCGGAAGAGGTAATCAAAAGCACCCTTCTCTATCGCAACGGCTCACTGCTGGCGCGCAAAGAGAAAGAGTACTGTTCCAGACGTTGCGCTTCGCACGACCAGATGGCTCACGAAGGCTAACGTACACCCCGCGCAAGGCGGGATCTACGTCCGGTGGCACCGACCAAAGTTACACCGGAAACAACATCAAAACCAAAGTTAACCCAATGGGCGCTATCAATGGCCCGGGGATTCTAACATCCAAAAATGAGGATCTAACATGGAATTCTTTTATGTGGTCAAGGCCACTCAGAAATCCGGTAAGCAAGATGCAGTGATTTGGTTCACTGCAAAATCCGAAGCGCGCGCTGCGCTGACGCTCGATGTTGAGCTGGAAGACGCAGGCATCGAAACGGGTCGCGGTAAGGACTACACCAAACCGATTCGCACTGATTTCCCGGTGTACAACGACCTGCCAGAAGAAGGCGACGTTGATTTCACCTGGTGTGATCGTTATGAACTGGCCGAAGACCAGCGCACCTGGAATGTTAAACAACAGGCTGAAGATGAGTCTGTCGACGACGCAGATATTGAAGACAGCACCGCAGAAGAATCTCAGCAGTCAGAGCAGCCGAACCTGATCGTCGTTGCCACCCTGCCATTCCGTCAGCGTGTACTGGCTCAGTTCATCGGTGATGGTGAATATCTCTATCACGTCGACGCTGGGCAGAAAAACGAGATTGTCCGCCTTGAGATGGACACTGATGACGCATACGCCCAAAACCTGCTGCTGGCCGCTGAGAATGTGGAAGCATTCAAAAAAGCCATTGAGCACGATATTCATAAAGTCGTGAATGCCGTTAAGAAAGTCTTCCCTGTCGACGGTAAAAGACCGGAGCTGGCAACAGTTATCCAGTTCCTGACGGTGTGGTTCAAAACTGATTACATCGACCGTGGCCTGCTGGTCAAGGAATGGCAGAAAGGCAACCGTGTAACAACCATTAATCGCACACCTTCAGGTGCGAACGCCGGCGGCGGCATTGTCTCTGACCGTAAATACCCGCAAACCATTCTCGGTCTGGAGCATGAGATTGCTCTGGCGTTACGTGCCCGTGACCGCGAATTTGATATTTACAACGTCCCTCTGGATATAGAACTGCAGGCAAACTCCATCATGAATAAGATGGAAGATCCCGAATGGCTGGCGACTCGAGAGAGGTTCGTTTCAATTCCTGGTGGCCTGGACTACTCACGTGCCTGCATCATCGCAACAGTAAAAACCACACCAGAGGGGCTTTATGCTGATCCTGTAAAACACCAAGAATATTTGAATAGAGTACTGACGGAAACCGACCACACAAACCCAGATCCGTTGCTCGTTGATATAGCCTGCGGTCGTTCGTCTATGCCTGTACCTATGAAACAGGAAAAAGTAACGGCTGAAGAGGTAAACAAAATTCTTGCAGCTTCCCGCGGCGAATATGTTGAGGGGATTAGTGACCCTACAGACCCGAAATGGATCACAGAAGACCTCGCATCAAACGACCAACAAAAAGATGACCGTTCACCAGTTAAAGAGGAAACCACCAGCAATGTGCAGATGGAAGAAACTTTCAGTGATGAAGAACAGGCTGGTAATGAAGTGCAGCCAGGCGAAAGCAGTCTGGAAACTGGTGAAGAGTCACATACCGGCCAGCAGGCCGATGTGAAACAAAAACCGGAAAATGCGCATCAGAATGATGAATCTGCGCACCAAAACGCCCAAAAAGTGAATCAAACCGAGCCAGAATCTCAATCTGACGAACCGGCTGTTGTGTATCCCGCTTACTTCGAGCCAGGCCGCTATGAAGGTCTGCCGAACGAGGTTTATCACGCAGCGAACGGGATCAGCAGCACGCAGGTAAAAGATGCCCGCGTCAGCCTGATGTACTTCAACGCGCGCCACGTCGCCAAAACGATCACCAAAGAGCGTTCTCCAGTTCTGGACATGGGTAACCTGGTGCACGGCCTTGCGTTGCAGCCAGAGCAGCTCGATGAAGAGTTCAGCGTTGAACCGGTGATCCCGGAAGGTGCGTTTACCACAACGGCAACAATCCGCGTGTTTATCGATGAGTACAACGCAGGTCTGCCAGCGCAATTGAGCGCCGACGACATAAAGACATTGCTCGAGGAATACAACGCCACTCTGCCTGCTCAGGTGCCACTGGGTGGTTCCGTCGAGGAAACTGGCCAGAGCTACATGTCTCTGCCCGAAGAGTACCAGCGGATCGAAGCGGACCAGAAGCAGACCGCAGCGGCGATGAAAGCCTGCATCAAGGAATACAACGCCACTCTGCCTGCTCAGGTGAAAACCAGCGGCAGCCGTGATGCGTTACTCGAGCAACTGGCAATCATCAATCCCGACCTGGTGGCGCAGGAAGCGCAGAAGCCGCAACCGCTGAAAGTGTCCGGTACCAAAGCTGATCTGATTCAGGCCGTGAAGTCTGTTAATCCAGACGCTGTCTTTGCCGACGAACTGCTGGATGCGTGGCGCGAGAATCCGCAAGGGAAAGTGCTGGTCACTCGCCAGCAACTGAGCACCGCACTGGCCATTCAGTCGGCATTACTGGCGCACCCAACCGCCGGGATGCTGCTTCAGCACCCGAGTCGCGCCGTTGAGGTCAGCTATTTTGGCTTTGACGATGAAACCGGTCTGGAAGTCCGCGTGCGTCCTGACCTTGAGATCGACCTGGACGGCGTGCGCATCGGTGCTGACCTGAAAACCATCAGCATGTGGAACGTTAAGCAGGAAGGCCTGCGCGCCAAGCTTCACCGGGAAATCATCGACCGTGACTACCATCTGAGCGCCGCCATGTATTGCGAGACCGCAGCACTGGACCAGTTCTTCTGGATTTTCGTCAACAAAGACGAGAACTACCACTGGATCGCCATCATCGAGGCATCCGCCGAACTGCTGGAGCTGGGCATGCTTGAGTACCGCAAATCAATGCGTGCTATCGCTACCGGCTTTGACACTGGCGAATGGCCAGCGCCGATCACCGCTGATTACACCGACGAACTGAACGACTTTGACCTGCGCCGCCTTGAAGCGCTGCGTACTCAGGCATAAGGGGAACGATGATGGAAAACATGAATATCGTAACTGCAGAGCAACAGGCTCCGAACACTATTTCCGCCAGCAACGCCATTTTTAACGTTCAGGCATTAACGCAGCTTCAGTCAGTGGCGGGACTGATGGCACAGGCTGCCGTCACGGTTCCCGAGCATCTTCGCGGGAATCCTGCCGACTGCATGGCAATCATCATGCAGGCCATGCAATGGGGCATGAACCCTTACGCAGTGGCGCAGAAAACGCACCTGGTCAACGGCGTGCTGGGCTACGAAGCGCAGTTGGTAAACGCGGTGATCTCCAGCTCTAACGCCATCGTTGGCCGCTTTCACTATGAGTACGAAGGCGATTGGTCGAAATGCGCCAGCAGCCGCGAAGAGATCGTGAAGAAGCCTGCAAAAGGCGGCGGGACTTACGACAAGAAAGAAATAGTACGGGGCTGGAACAGCGCCGACGAGCAAGGCCTGTCGGTTCGTGTGGGCGCCGTCATTCGCGGCGAAAGTGAGATCACCTGGGGCGAACCGGTATTCCTCTCCAGCGTGATTACACGTAACTCTCCACTGTGGATTTCGAACCCGAAACAACAGATCGCGTATCTGGCCCTTAAATACTGGGCACGCCTGTACTGCCCTGCGGTCGTTCTCGGCGTGTATACCCCGGATGAAGTCGAGCAGCGCACCGAGAAAGAAATTAACCCGGCGCCGCAACGCGTTAGCCTGGCGGATATCTCAGGTGACACCGTCACAACCACGCAAAACGCACAGGAATCATCGGTAAATATCGGCTCACTGGCCGATGATTTCCGCGAGCGTATCGATGCCGCACAGGATGTGGACAGCGCCAAAGCACTGCGCGCTGACATCGAAAGCGCGAAGGTCACGCTCGGTTCTGCCCTGTTCACAGAGCTGAAGAACAAAGCGGTGAAGCGCTACTACCTGGTTGATTCACGTAACAAGGTTGAAGCCGCGATCAACTCCCTGCCGTCTCCGGATGAACCGGGCGCAGCAGAGCGATTCTCCGAAGTTGAGCGAGTACTGGCAACCAATAAGCGTCACATGGGCGACGAGCTGCACGATCAGTTCAGCATCACCCTGGCGGATATGAAACCGGAATACGTGGCCTAAGGGAGGCGGGAGGGTTCGCCCTCCCGGTAATGAGATGAGCAAATCACTAAATGCACGCTGTATCCGCCGCTGGGAAGTTGAGTTCAAGGGCCGCTGCGATTCGAAATTCAGTCTTTGTTGGCGTAAGCACCATCTGCGCGGGTACATCCGGGAGTGCGCCCTAATAACTGCGGACTGCATGGTTGAGCAAATGGCCGAAGATAACGCCCGAGTGGATTTTCAGGGGAGTGTAGGTGGATGGTCCCCAGAGTTCTCCGTCTGGTATGACGAACGTCGTGAGCAGTACCGGAAAGAAGCACTGAGCTACCTCAATGAAGATGCCAGCAATGACGAGATCGACGAAGAGATTCAGAACGAACTGGAGGCTTGGAATGACTGAGCGCGGAATGATTTTTAACGCAGAAATGGTGAATGCGATTTTATCAGGCCGCAAGGTGCAGACGCGGCGTCCTATCAAATGGAAACAGACTCGGTTCACTGAAATCGGTGAGCGTGAAGACGGTAGCAAATGGCCGTGGAGTGAAGACACTGAGAACGTCTGTGATTACTGGCATCCATGCCCGTTCGGCGCTGTCGGCGATCGCATTTGGGTGCGTGAAACTTGGGCCGAGGCAGGCGCCAGTGCACCTGATTTAACACTATACCGGGCTAATTATCCCGAACACGTCCCGCCACAGTATGAGAACGTGCCAACCGTCACCAGTATTTGCTGGACACCATCGATCTTTATGCCGCGCTGGGCATCCCGCATCCTACTGGAGATCACCGATGTACGCGTGGATCGGCTAAACGGTATAAGCGAGGCAGATGCGCGAGCTGAGGGGATGCCTTCAGCAGGGGAGTTGCTGCCTGATTATCCCGACACATACCTGACGCCAGTCGGAGACTTCGCTACAGCCAAGGTTGCTTTCCAGCGTCTATGGGAATCCATCTACGGCAAAGAGAACTGGCAAGCCGACCCGTGGGTGTGGGTGATCGAGTTTAAGCGTATCGAAGGAAATAGCCATGCGACTGATTAACCGAGGCAATCAGCAATCCCCGTTAGCGCGCCAGGCATGCGACATCGCACTGGCTACCCACCAGCAACGCTACGGCGACTATGGCCGCAGCAAGATGAAAGAGACGTACACGGTGAGAGTTGAAGGCGTGAAGGTCTGGGTAGAAGTAGTGAACCGCAAGGCCAGCTACGTGGCCACGGCGATGACAGGTATGCGCCGGCTGCGCGCACTGCCGGGTCAGGTTTCTTGATAACGATATTTCATTAACAGTTTTCCGGCAGCTCTATAATGAGTTGCCGGATCCGGAGGTAGTATGGCCAAGCTTCTTAATCTGCAGGAATGGGCGAATTCGACTTATTCAACCCCGCCGTCTCTTTCAACACTTCGCCGCTGGGCGCGGGAGGGGCGCATTTACCCTGCTCCGGAACTTCACGGAAAAGAATATAAGGTTCAGCCTGATGCCATCTATGTGGATCCGAGCAAAAAGAACCTTCGTCCCAAATCAAAACGCTTAGCGCTGCCAACTGGCGGCACTCTACTGGAGAGACTGACTCATGGCGAAAAGGCCAGTACGTTACGACGCTAACCTGCCCCGTAACCTGACCTATCGTAAAAGAGACAGGCTTTATAGCTGGCGAAACCCGATTACCGGTCAAGAATTATCTCTTGGCCGGATCGACAGAAAGGACGCCATTTCTCAGGCCATCGAGGCCAACAACTACATCGACCAAAATTACCTTCCGTCAGCGCTGCTTGACCGCATAAAGGAAACACCAACGTTTACGGTTAAAGCGTGGCTCGAGCGCTACGAAGTAATTCTTGAGCGAAGAGAATTGAAGCCCAACACGATGAAGGTCAGGCGCAATCAGATCGCCACTATCAGTGATGAATTCGGACGTATGCCGCTATCGTCGGTCAGCACGAAGGATGTATCTACTTTCCTGGAGAGTTACATACTCTGCGATAAGAAGAGTATGGCCTCAGGCCTGCGTTCGGTATTGTTGGATATTTTCAGGGAGGCGATCGTCGAGGGACATATTGAAAGGAACCCGGCAGAGCCGACAAGAACGCCGACGCCAAAAGTTAAGCGTGAGCGTCTTTTACTCGAGCAGTTCGAGATAATAAGGGATGCCGCAACCGCCCATTCCGAATGGGCTACAAACGCATGTGATCTGGCACTTGTCACCGGGCAAAGAAGAGAGGACGTATCGTTGTTCAGATTCAGCGATATCAGGGATGGAAGGTTGTTTGTCACGCAGGAAAAGACAGGTCACAAATTGGCGTTGCCACTTGATTTGCGACTGGACTCTGCTGATTTGGTGCTGCAGGATGTTATCGACCGTTGTCGTAAAAACAACCCGTCAGACTTCATGCTGTATTCAGCGGTGAGGCGTGGAGGCAGGAAGCCTGGTCCGTTAACTCCGGACGGAATTACCCAGGCATTTTCTGACATCCGGGATTCTACAGAGTTAAAGTTTGGCCCCAACCCTCCTCCTTTCCATGAGATCAGGAGCTTGGCGAGCAGGCTGTATGAAAGGGAGCGCGGAGAGGATTTCGCACAGAGACTGCTGGGGCATAAAAATTTAACAATGACCAAAAAATACCTGGACGCACGCGGTGCAGAATATGTTATGGTTTAGACAGGATATGGAAATTTCGAGTAATTTTCGTGGGATTTCGTGATAGCACCGAAAAAACCCAACGAAAACAAGCGCATAAAAAGAGACCGAATACGATTCCTGTATTCGGTCCAGGGAAATGGCTCTTGGGAGAGAGCCGTGCGCTAAAAGTTGGCATTAATGCAGGCTAAGTTACCCTGCCATTTAAGAATAGATGACAGCGCCAGGTTTTCCAGTCCGCGACCAAAGTGGCCTGAAAAAAAGGACGATTGTCACCCGCTAGAATGCAAAAACCGCAAGTTCTGCAGCCAGAACGTTGCGGTTTTTTATTGGAAATCAGAAAGCTACATCTGACAATTAACAGAGCTTTTCTGCACGCTCAATAAACGGGGCCAGGCTCATTTTTTCGCCAGATTTTGCCGGATCGTCAATCTGGATAATGTCGATCGGTTTGGCGGTCGTTTTACCGCTTGCCACCTGCTGTCTGGCAATATCGTTCAGCGGGTATTGCACCAGCGTGCTGGGGTTGATGACATACAGCGCATTACCCGGTCGGCACGTCAGCATCACTTCTTCGCGATTAAACGCCCACTTGTCTTTGCCAACCTCAAAGCGACTGACGGTAATAACCTGCGGCGCGGCCAATGCAGCTCCTGAACTTGCCAGCAGTAACACAGAGATAATCAATTTTTTCATACGTTTTGCCAGTCCATCAGAACGGTTCCAGGGTTGCAAACAGGCTGACGATTGCCAGCACGACGGCCCCTATTCCCCATTCAATCTTAGTCATCCAAATAAAATAGAGAGTCATGCAGCGATTATCCTGCTGCATACGTGGTACGAGAACATACCGGTTCGCCAGCGCAATCGCCACCATTAGCGCGACCAGCACACATTTTAACAACAGAAGTTGCCCATAGGCTGCATGCCAGGGAAAGGATAATCCGACAATAAACAGGCCGTTGGTGATGCCCGTCAGCAAGACGCCAATAACGAAAAGATGCCCAAAGCGGGAAAAACGCATCATGGTGGCGATCGCCTGTTGTTGCCAGCGGCCTTGCGCCATTCTCATACAGTAAAGAACGGGCAGCAAGCCGCCAAACCAGGCAGCGGCGCAGACCAGATGCAGAGCGTGATTAAGCTGCTGCACCGCCCGCGTTGCGCCGTCATGCAGCGTCGCATGTCCGACACCGGCTAATAAAATACACTGCGCAATCGTCAGCATCAGCAGCAGTCGTGACATACTGCGCGGCACAATGAGGGTCACCACCAGCGTAACCAGCGCGAGGATAATTTGCCATAGCCATACGCCGCCAAACTGCGTTTGCAGGACCGCTCCCCATATATCAACGGAGAAAACATCCTGCCAGCCGGACCCCATTAATCCCCCTTGGACAGCCAGCATCAGCGTCGCGCTGATAAAGCTCCACATCGCGGCATGGCGTTGCAGGCGCATAAAACGGCGCATCATTAAACGTCGTACCGAAACAGGTGCCAACCAGGCGCCGTACAGCGCACAGCCAAATACCAGCATTAAAGAGGTGAAATGGATAAACCGCAGCGTAACCCAGGTGAATGCCAGCATCGTTTTATTTCACGCTAAAGGTATAGTGTCCTTTGGTTTTGTGACCGTCTACCGACACAACGTGCCAGTCAACCGTATATTTTCCGGCGTCCAGCGATTGTTCCACAGGAACGATCAGTTGCGTCTTATCCTGCTCATTACGCGTCGCCTTACCCGTTTTAATCGGCTGCTGCTGTGGGCCTGTCAGCGTTGCACCGCTGAATGCAGGTTCAACGCCCTCTGAAAAATTCAGGGTCAGCGCCTCAGGAGACGCGGTAATCTGCGCATTCGCCGCCGGATTTAGTTGCGTCAGGTGTGCATGTGCCAGTGCGGCAGGAGAAATCAACGTGGAGACGAGAGCGATGAGAGCAAAGCGAAGTGAGGATGCAGATGAAGCCATATCAACTATTCCTTTTTGTTATGTCTAATCTATAGAGAATAACCTTCTACAATGAACGAGTCGAGAATCATCAATTCAGGCTTGCCATTAGCGCACACTCTTAGTAACTTTTGCGCGCTACGGGATACCTATAAGGAGAAACGCATGAATCTGGCCAAACTCGAAAAATCTGAAATGGATAAGGTCAATGTTGACCTGGCCGCCGCTGGTGTCGCCTTTAAAGAGCGCTATAATATGCCTGTTGTTGCCGAAGTCGTCGAACGTGAGCAACCCGCACACCTGCGAGACTGGTTTCGTGAACGGTTAATTGCGCATCGTTTAGCGTCCGTTTCCCTCTCACGTTTACCTTACGAGCCGAAAGTTAAATAAACCTTATAATACGTTACGATTCCTTACATGATGCCTGCTACAGTATAAGTATATTCTTAATCTATACTTTAGAGATGATTGTAGACACTATGAAAAGGAAGTCATTATGTCACACTGGAAAATTGCCGCAGCGCAGTATGAACCGCTTCAAACCTCACTAACTGAACACGTCGCCCATCACCTGCAATTCATCAGGGCGGCGGCCAAATGCCAATGTGAATTGCTGGTTTTCCCCTCCCTTTCTCTATTAGGTTGTATGGATGAAAGCGATGAGCTGCCAGCCCCACCCGATGAATCTCTGTTGCAGCCCCTCGCCCACGCCGCGGCGACGTATCGCATGACCATTATTGTGGGATTGCCGGTTGAACATAACGAACGTTTTGTGAAAGGTATGGCGCTTTTTTCGCCGTGGATGACCGCCCCCTTAATGTTCCACCAGAGCCATGGGGCTTGTATTGCCAGACAGCGAAATACCATTAGCGTTGTCGACAGCCAGCCAGAAGGCATCGATATTGATCCTGCGTTTTCACTGTTTACCACCTGCCAGTGCGTCAGCGAATCTGAACTTCTCTCATCAACCTCTCGCCTGCAACGTTTCTCGCATCAGTTCGCCATTGCGGTACTGATGGCCAATGCGCGCGGAAGCAGCGCATTATGGGATGAACGGGGCCGTTTAATTGTTCGCGCGGACAGCGGCTCACTGCTCTTAACCGGCAAGCGCACCTCTCAGGGTTGGCAAGGCGATATCATTCCATTACGCTAGGCGTTTTCGGCCAGGAGCATGGCATGCTGCGCATAATAGATACAGAAACCTGCGGTCTGCAGGGAGGCATTGTTGAGATCGCATCTGTCGATGTGGTTGATGGCAAAATTGTGAATCCGATGAGCCACCTGGTGCGACCCGACCGCCCCATCAGCCCGCAGGCAATGGCGATACATCGGATTACGGAAGCCATGGTGGCGGATAAACCGTGGATTGAAGACGTCATCCATCATTATTACGGTAGCGAGTGGTACGTCGCGCACAACGCCAGTTTCGACCGTCGCGTATTGCCGGACATGCCTGGGGAATGGATTTGCACGATGAAGCTGTCCCGCCGCCTGTGGCCGGGGATAAAATACAGCAACATGGCGCTGTATAATTCCCGCAAGCTGAGCGTACAAACCCCCGTTGGTTTGCATCAGCACCGCGCGCTATACGATTGCTACATTACCGCGGCACTGCTGATCGACATCATGAACACCTCAGGCTGGTCGGCAGAGCAAATGGTCGAGATCACCGGTCGCCCTGCGCTGTTAACCACATTTACCTTTGGTAAATACCGCGGTAAACCCGTTTCCGAGGTGGCAGAACGCGATCCGGGCTATCTGCGCTGGCTGTTTAATAACCTTGACAGTATGAGCCCGGAACTGCGGTTAACATTGAAGCACTATCTGGATAACGCCTAGACGGCCGCGTTGCCGGGCAACGTCCCCTGCGCCAGGCCAATCAAAAAGGCGAACTCAAGGGCCACACCTTCATAAGATTTAAAACGTCCGGACTTGCCGCCGTGACCGGAGTCCATATCCGTACACAGCAACAGTAGATTGTCGTCCGTTTTCAGCTCCCTCAGTTTCGCTACCCACTTTGCCGGTTCCCAGTATTGCACCTGGGAGTCGTGAAGCCCGGTGGTGACCAGCAGATGCGGATAAGCCTGTGTGGTGACGTTATCGTATGGGCTGTAGCTTTTCATGTAAGCGTAATATTCCACATCCTGCGGGTTGCCCCACTCTTCAAATTCCCCGGTGGTGAGCGGGATCGACTCGTCCAGCATCGTTGTGACTACGTCAACAAACGGCACTTGGGCAACCACGCCATGAAATAACTCCGGACGTTCGTTAATGGCGACCCCCATCAGCATTCCACCCGCGCTTCCTCCCATGCCGTAGCAGAGTGAAGGCGCTCCGTAGCCCAGTTTGAGCAGCGCGTCACAGACGTCGAGATAATCGTTGAAGGTATTTTTCTTCTGCAAGAATTTACCGTCTTCGTACCACTGCTGCCCCAGCTCACCACCGCCACGGACGTGGGCAATAGCATATACAAAGCCGCGATCCAGCAGGCTCAAACGGCTGCTGCTGAAATCAGCATCCATGCTGGCGCCATACGAACCATATCCATATACCAGCAGTGGATTTTTCCCTTTTTGGAAATGCCGCTGATGATAAACCAGTGAAACCGGCACCTCTACGCCATCACGGGCGGTTACCCACACATGCTCGCTGCGGTAGTTTGTCGCATCAAAACCGGGGACATCCGCCTGTTTGAGCACCCGTCGCTCTCCCGTGTCCATATCCAGTTCAAATAGCGTGTCCGGTGTCGTCATGGATGAATAACCATAGCGCAGCCGCGACGTCTCCGGTTCGGGATTATAGGCAAGCCAGGTGACATAAGCCGGATCGTCAAAGGCAATCCCAACCACTTCACGCGTCTTACGGTTGATCTGCCGCAGGCTGGTTAAGCCCTGCTGACGTTCTTCCACCACCAGCCAATCGGTAAACAGCGTAAACCCTTCCAGCATAACGTTTTCACGCGGCGGAATTAACGCTTCCCAGGTCTGTTCATCACGCACACGGGTACGGTACAGACCAAAGTTTTTACCCTGTCGGTTAGATCGCAGATAAAACGCGTGCTGATAGTGATCGAGGCTGTACTCATGGTCTTTACGCCGCGGTAAAAAAACCAACGGTTCAGCGTCGGCCAGCTCAGCGTCAAGCAGCAGAACCTCACTGGTGGTCGCACTGGCAATATGAATAACGACATAATGCTGCGAAGTCGTTTTGTGCAGACTGACATAAAACATATCGTCTGCCTCTTCATATACCAGCCTGTCTTCGGATGACGGCGAACCGATGGTGTGTCGCCAGACCTGATACGGCAGTAACGTTGTTTCATGCTTACGCACGTAGTAGAAAGTTTGCGAGTCGTTGGCCCAGACGAGTTCAGGCTCGACGTTGTCGAGGACTTCCGGATACCAGTTACCGCTTTGCAGATTGCGAAAACGCACACCATATTGCCGGCGCGAGAGATAATCCTCAGCCAGCGCCATGATGGTGTTGTCCGGGGAAATTGCCAGACCGCCCAGTGTATAAAACTCGCTGTGAGCTGCGCGCTGGTTTCCGTCCAGCAACGTATCCCAGGCATCCCACTCTTCGCTGAGCGCAGACTGACGCTGGTATATGGCATACTCACAACCGGGCTCATAGATATGCCGGTAGCGATAACCGTTTTTCACGTAGGGAGCCGAAACATCCTGCGGGGGAATACGGTCGATAATTTCTTTCAGCACGCGATCCTGTAATGCCTGCTGTGAGGCCATAACCTGGCGACCATAAGCATTTTCTTGCTGCAGGTAATCGAGGACCTCTGGCTGCGAGCGCGTGTCATCTCGCAACCAGTAATAATTATCGACGCGGGTGTCGCCATGTTGCGTCATGGCGTGTGGAATACGAGGAGCGTTCGGTAGCATGTCATTGTTCTTTTGCTTAATCATCCTATAAGGGTGGCAAAAGTCAGCAATGATGCAAGCGAAATATGCTCCTGCGCCGTAACTATTTAGCCCGGCAATGCCTGTTTTTGTTGCTTAAGATCTTGCTCAATACCTTCTCGAACATCCTGCGGGATCTTTAACGCATCGCCCAGCGCGTTCAGATAGCTGCGCTCCATAAAGTGGTCGATATCAATCGCCGCACAGCTGAGGAAGTAGATTTCCAGCGCCTCTTCTTCGTTGCGGATCCCCTGTGCCAGACGCTGAGGATCCAGCGGTTGCTCAATGGCGCGTTCAATCAGGATACGTCCCTGGTCTTCTACTCCCGCTTCACGCAGCTGCTGATCGATGGCCGCACGCTCTTTTGCATCGATATGACCATCGCTTTTTGCCGCAAAAACCAGCGCGAGGATCAGGCGTTCAGTCCGCTCATCCACCGGCGTACTTTGCACGCCAAACTGCGGCTCATCCTGATGCGCCGTGCGGACTTTATCTTTGTATTTGTTCCATAGCACGCTGCCAGCCACCGCGCCGCCACCTACGAGCAGCGCACTGGTGCCGTATTTGGTCAACAATTTGCGCGAGGATTTATTGGCTACCAGTAACCCCGCCAGTCCGCCTAATGCGCCGGGAACCAGCAATTTGCTCAGTCCCTGATCGCCCGAAGAAGACGCGGAAGATCCTTTTTGCCCAAGAAGAGATTGCAGTTGATTCAGCCAGTTAGCCATTTTGCCCCTCAAATACTGACGATTAATTATCACAGCGTACCCGAGGGGATGTCAGGAAGTGTCTATTGTAGCAAAAGATGCGCAAATACCAGGTTACTGCGCCAGATACTCTGCGCTGCCCGTTTTGCAATCAACCTTCACCTGATAGCGAATATCCGCACTCTTGCCGCGCACGGTAAGTGGTACCGTCCACTGCCCGTCTTTGCCGACAATGTCCTGTGGATTAACCCAGGCAACGGGATCGAGTTGTCCCAGTTTTTTCTGATCGTCAGCCCAGCGCACGATACGATTTTGCTGATAATCACGTTTCACGCTCGCAGCAATACCGTCGGCGTTCAGTCCCTCACACTTGGGAAACTGAACGGTCTTACTTTCCGTATTTGCAGCAAAGGTCGACACGCTGGCGGATAACAGCAGCAGGCTTAACAGCGTTTGTCTTTTATTCATTCTTTTCTCCTTTATCCCCTTCGTCCTTCAGGCCGCAGAAATGCAACGCGAAATCAGTTGGGTACAGCACAATGATTCAGGGAAAAGCATGGTACAAAACGCCGGGAGCGCAAGTCGGATCAGGCTGCTTGTGTGTCATCTCCGTCGGACGCCGTGTTTTCTACTGCCTGAGGCGACGGCAGTTTGCCGTTTTTCAGGATCGCACTTAGCACGTCTTTTTGCTCGGCCAGCCACAGAGAAAGCGCTTCACGCTGTTCATCTTCCAGCGCGACCGGCGACTGCTCCAGCCAGGTGTCTAGCAGGTCTGCTGTATCCAGCATTTTGTCATACGCATCGGCTTCCTTTTTGCTGGTAAACGACATTTTTTCCTCACCTTCCCGAATGACTACGTATTTAACTTCAACCGCCATTTTGCAGCCTCTTAAATTACCTGTAATTATGTACAGTATATTCTTTTTCAGCCGCAAAATCAACCTGGTAATAAAGACAGACGCAAACGTTTTCGTATATACTGCGCCCAGATAAAACAGGGGATTAATTTATGACGTTATTAGGCACAGCGCTGCGTCCGGCAGCAACGCGAGTGATGTTATTAGGTTCAGGGGAACTGGGTAAAGAAGTGGCGATTGAATGCCAACGCCTGGGTGTAGAAGTCATCGCCGTGGATCGTTACCCCGACGCACCAGCGATGCACGTAGCCCACCGTGCGTACGTGATTAATATGCTGGATGGCGAGGCATTGCGCGAGGTTGTCGAGCGCGAAAAACCCCATTATATCGTGCCAGAAATTGAAGCTATTGCGACGGATATGCTGGTAAAACTGGAACAGGAAGGTATGAACGTCGTGCCTTGCGCGCGCGCCACACAGTTGACCATGAACCGTGAAGGCATTCGTCGTCTGGCTGCTGAAGAGCTATTATTACCCACATCCTCTTTCCGCTTCGCCGATAGCGAAGCCCGCTTTCGTGATGCGGTGGCTGAAATCGGCTTTCCATGTATCGTGAAACCGGTAATGAGCTCTTCCGGCAAAGGTCAGAGCTTTATTCGATCCGCTGAGCAGCTTACCGAAGCCTGGGAGTATGCCCAGCAAGGTGGTCGGGCAGGTGCGGGACGTGTAATCGTGGAAGGGGTGGTGAATTTTGATTTTGAAATCACCCTACTCACCGTCAGTGCCGTTGACGGTGTGCACTTCTGCGCGCCGGTAGGCCATCGCCAGGAAGATGGCGATTACCGCGAATCCTGGCAGCCGCAGCAGATGAGTGAACTGGCGCTGAAACGCGCACAGGAAATTGCCCGCAAGGTCGTGCTGGCGTTGGGCGGTCACGGATTGTTTGGCGTAGAGCTATTTGTTTGCGGTGATGAGGTAATTTTCAGCGAAGTCTCCCCTCGCCCACACGACACCGGCATGGTGACGTTAATTTCGCAGGATCTGTCCGAGTTTGCGCTGCACGTCCGCGCGTTCCTCGGATTACCCATCGGCGCAATCCGCCAATATGGTCCGTCCGCATCAGCCGTTATCCTGCCACAACTCACCAGTCAGAATGTGACGTTTAATCACGTAGAAAGTGCCGTTGGCGCAGGTTTGCAGCTTCGTCTGTTCGGTAAGCCGGAAATTGATGGCTCACGTCGCTTAGGCGTTGTGCTGGCAACAGCTGAAAGCGTTGGCGAGGCGGTTGAACGGGCGAAGAATGCTGCCGCACAGGTGAACGTCGCAGGATAAAATATCGGGTCTTCTGGCCCGTTTTAAGGTATTCCGTCGGACCGAAAAGCGTAGTGGACTGCACCCCAAGATTGGTTATCTAACTGAATAAGGTGCAGTTTTTTTTGACTAAATCACAATATTCTCTGGAAACGAAACTGACGTTAGTTGACCGTATTCTCTCCAAAAAGGATCGGACCCTTCGCACAGCAAAACGTTTTGGATAAACAATTTTCGATAGGTGAAACCGACGCCTGGCTTGCTATCCCGACTAAAATGGCTGTACTGCGCTAAAAGCAAAAAGCCCGCTTAGTTTCCTAAGCAGGCTTCTTAAATTTGGCTCCTCTGACTGGACTCGAACCAGTGACATACGGATTAACAGTCCGCCGTTCTACCGACTGAACTACAGAGGAATCGTGTGAACGGGGCGAATATTAGCGATGCCAGTTAGCGTTGTCAAAGCCTGAATGGAGAAATGCGATCGTTTGCCGAATATTTCTTCATTTCGTTGCTTATTCAGACACGACGGGTTGTTTTATAGACTTTTCCCGTTCCGGACGCGGATACTTCCATAACCATCGCCCGGTGATCATGCGCCAGTAAAACAGCGCAGCACGCACTGCCCAGTCGAAGAACATCCCCATCCAAACCCCGACGACACCCCAATCTAAGACGATCCCGAGGGTATAACCTGCCACCACGCGACAGCCCCACATGCCCAGCATGGAAACCCACATCGCAAAACGGACATCGCGAGCCCCCTTAAACCCGGAAGGAAGAACCCACGATGCCGCCCATATCGGCATAAATGCCGCGTTGAGCCAAATCAGAACAACTATGACCTCTTTTACATCCTGATCGCGGGTATAGAACGAGGCCATTAATCCGGCAAAGGGAGCTGATAACCAGGCTATGGCGGTTAAACCAATTGTGGATAGCCAGAATACATGCCGCAACTGAATCTCAGCCTGGGCAATCTGTCCATTTCCCAGACGCCGCCCGGTAATAATGGTGGAGGCAGAACCCAGAGCATTGCCGGGCAGGTTAATCAGTGCTGCGATAGAGAAGGCAATAAAGTTACCGGCAATGACGCTGGTTCCCATCCCTGAGACAAACATCTGAGTGAGCAGCTTACCGCCGTTAAACAGTACTGATTCGATACTCGCAGGAATACCGATCCCCATCACCTCCCAGATAATGGCAAAATTCAACGGCTTAAAATAGCTCTTCAGGGGAATCCGCAGCGCCGGGTTAAAACCAATCATCAATACCCAGATAATGGCGACAGCGCCGATGTAACGAGAAATCGTCAACCCCAGCCCAGCGCCTTCAAACCCCAGCCCTTGCCAGGAAAAAATACCGTAGATCAGGATACTACTGATGATGATGTTCAGTATGTTCATACCGCCGTTAATCAGCAGCGGTATTTTGGTGTTTCCAGCACCGCGTAGCGCCCCACTGCCGATCAACGCAATGGCTGCCGCAGGATAACTGAGCACCGTCAGTTCAAGATACGTTAGCGCCAGCGCTTTAACCTCAGGTGTCGCTTCTCCGGCAACGACATTAATGATCTGTTCCCCAAAGTAATGAATGATCGCGGCCAGCACGACGGCAAAAATTGTCATGATCACCAGCGACTGTCTGGCTGCGGCTCGGGCTCGACGACGATCGCGTTTTCCCAGACTAAAGGCCACGACTACCGTGGTGCCAAGATCGATGGCGGCAAAAAATGCCATGATGACCATATTGAAACTGTCGGCGAGGCCGACGCCTGCCATCGCTTCTTTGCCCAGCCAGCTTACCAGGAAGGTACTCAGTACCCCCATTAAGAGCACGCAGGTATTTTCCAGAAAAATAGGTACGGCAAGCGGGGTGATTTCGCGCCAGAATAGAACTTTATAACTCTTGCGTTTGGCGTACCAGGGCGTGCGGGAAACGACCTGGCGTAAGGCAGCGGAGACGTTCAAAATGGACCTTAATGAAGAAAGTTGAAACCTCATTTCAAATGATGCGGGAGAATCAAAAAAGCTGCAAAGTTTTTTCCATATAAAATGTCTGTAAATGCAACAAACTGTCGAGAGAAGCACCAATTGATACGCATTGAAGGAAATGGGGTTTGACAAAATATTTTTCGCCGCTAAGATAAGCCTCCACACCGATTCCTCTGTAGTTCAGTCGGTAGAACGGCGGACTGTTAATCCGTATGTCACTGGTTCGAGTCCAGTCAGAGGAGCCAAATTTAAGAAGCCTGCTTAGGAAACTAAGCGGGTTTTTTGCTTTCTGCGAATATCCATTGCATCAATTAACGATGCCTTTGGATGCCGCATTTATACCCTTGAAAATATTAGGCTTTTGATTCTTCAGAGCTTTTGGTCAGACAGCGAGTTATATATCAATATGAATGGTACCAACAGGGACTTAGCGAAAAACCGGCCTTGGTGGCCGGTTCGTCGTTGCTATCGTTGACTCAGGGCGGTTTAGCTTGCACCGCGCAATTTTTCTACTGCCTCAGAAAGTCGCCTTAACACCTAACATTACGGAAGAGTCACTGTAGCCCTGATCGCCCAGTTGCTGGCCCACGTTCCCCCACATAGTGATATTCGTTGTCAGTTGCCCTTCGACACCGGTCTTGATCTCACCGATATTTCGGCTACCCGCCAAACTAACCCGCTCACCGTTTAGTAAAGTGCCAAAGTCCGTTGTGTTGTGTACCCAGTTAACTTCCACAAATGGTTGGAATGACCGTCCCTTACCCTCGTCCTGTTTACTGTGACCATGACCATACAAGCGGGCACCAAGGCGAGTTTGAATATTTCCCTGACCTTCGCCTTCCACACGAGTACCATTGGTTTCTTTGAAAGAATCAGCTTTCACACCCATCCACGTTATCTGTGCTTTCGGCTGTACATATAGCGCATTACGCTTGCTCAAATCCTTCAGTTTCCAGCTGTAACCAGATTCCACTGACGTCGTAAAACCTTTCGACTTATATCTTTCTGCCGCCACGCCTACTCCAGAAACCGTATTATCAAACCAACTGTATTGTAACCAGCTATCAACGTATGCCCCTTCCTGGCTGTGACTATTCTGTAGCCAGGTGCCGTAAAGACCTACGTTATATCCACTAATACTGCTGCTCGCCTTGTTTCGGTTGCGCTGGTTAACGGCGTTACTCTTCTGGTTTGCATAGCCGGCCATCACCCCAAAATGAAAACGATCGGTATTAGCGGCGCCCCACTGAACGATGTCACCGCCGACCTGCATTACATACCGATTAGCCTGAATATCAAGTTGACCGCTGCTGTCATGCTGGCGGGTATGGCCACCGATATTACGCTGCCACATACTGGTAACGTACTCTTCACCGGTCACGATATCCGTGTAGCGAGTTTCACCGAGACGATCCTGTAAGCGCGTGTGAAACAGAGTGTTTGCCGCAGCAAGGTTCATGCCATATAAACCAGCTTCAGGGCGTACCGCGTGTTCACGTGGAATCGGTACCGGAACAGATGGTTGGGGTATAACAGGCACGGCTGGCTCTTCCGCATCTGGCAGTTCTGGAAATGCCGGTTCTTCCTCTTCAGGCATTTCAGGAAGCGCAGGCGTTTCCGGTTGCTCAGCAGCGGGGTCTTCAGGTTGCTCTGTAACTGGCTCTTCTGGTACCTGCGTAATGGGATCTTCAGGTTGCTCTGTAACCGGTTCATCTGGTTCAGGCGATGGCGGTGTCAGTGCACTGCTGAGATACCAGTTAGCCTCTTTTGTACCTATTCCGCGATGCAGCGTGTAATCATAAGCCCCCGCAACAATGCGGCCATTTTGCTTAAACTCACCATAGGAATTACCGAGCACGGTAATAAGTTCAATGCCTTCCAGCGTTTCTGCCCCGACTCCACCAGCATTACGAATAGCAACATGAGTACTACCAGAGGTGTCGCCATGTACAACCATACGATCGGTAAGAGAGTCGTCATCTCCAAGTATGGTGTTCATGATAATATTTCCGTTGTTGCCATGGTAATCACCGGCAACAATGAGGGTCTTGAAGTCAGAGCCAGCAGTAAGAGACTGGAACACCCCACCGTTGATGGTTGGTACACGACCAGAATTAGTCAGTACTGAACCCTCGGTCTGACGACCCGCCATAAAGTTCAGGGTAGCGTCATTCAACGTCAAGTTGGTGAGTTCAGAATCACCGTTCATGTCCCAAACACTATTCTTGCCGTTGA
This sequence comes from Citrobacter sp. wls718, assembly GCF_005280945.1. Lineage (NCBI taxonomy): Bacteria > Pseudomonadati > Pseudomonadota > Gammaproteobacteria > Enterobacterales > Enterobacteriaceae > Citrobacter > Citrobacter sp. wls718. The sequence continues at coordinate 3,072 of NZ_SZWV01000045.1, read as the reverse complement.
AAGTTAAATTTATGAGCGGTCCGGCTGAAGGCGTGTATAGTCGCGTATCAACATCCCGGCGTACGCCTCCTGTACTATAAGCTAAATCCGTTACCCCCTGAAAATAAGAGTCATCACCTGAGATAATATTAATAGCTGAGGATTTCAGGGTGGAAGATGACAGATATGTAGTTTCAGATCTTATTCTACCCCATATATTTACCTTGTTATTATTTATAATATTTAATTCATTATCATAAGCGTGTAGTGTCACCTGTGAATATAGTGCGCTAACGTCCTTTTGTGAATTGTTATCTAAAAAAACTTTACTACCAAGAGAAACATCACCATTCACATTAACAGTAACTCCCCTTGGGCTAAACAAAGATACGTACCCCGTATCAGTAAGTATTGCATTTACATTCAGATTATCAACAACATAGTTTGTCCCGGCTTCAAATACAGGTAACACTCCCTCTCTACCATTATCTGTGTAAAGCAGATAAATATCACCCATGTAATTATATTCCGCACTCACTGACATTGCAGAACCGGAAAAAATTGCAGCAACCATCACTGCTATAAGTTTGCATGATGTTTTTAATTGACGAGCCATACTATCACCCTTGCGGCTGATAGTGGGGTTTGTTTTTTCTCGCCATAATCCTGAAGTTACACACACCAATCCGTATTTATTACACATAAGAAATCCACGCTAGATATAGTCACACAAAACAGACAATAGAATAGACAATTCGAATCCAAGCAAAGTGATTCAAAAGATAAATAGAAATACTCGTGGGTATATATTCCTATACACTGAGAACAAAACCAACTGAAATGGTCTTAAACAAAAGCACAGAACAAACAACTAAATATAATTGCATTTAAAGTTTATAATCTCAAATTTAAGACCAAAACAATGTACACAACCTTACGCATAGCCACTCCATGACAAAAACACCAAATGATCTGGGATGTTTTCAAGCTAAGTAATGGTTATTACAATGCCTTTTCACTTCACATACCAGACTCAATTTCACTCCACTTTGATTTCGGAGGGGAATAGGCAGAAAAATGACTTACAATCTCCTCAAGAGAATCAGAAATAAGTAACATGTCAGCATACATTTGCTGCATAAACCCATCACTTACCATTTTAGAAATCATTACTCTAAGCGGCTGATAAAATCCATTAACATCCAAAAATGCACAAGGTTTATGATGAATTCCTAGTTACCCCCATGTCCATTGTTCAAATACCTCCTCCAGGGTACCGGCCCCACCAGGCAGCGCGATAAAAAATGATGAAAGTTCTGCCATTCTTTTCTTACGCTGATGCATATCATCAACAATTTGCAAATCTGATAAACCTGTATGTGCAATTTCACGTTTAACAAGGGCCAAAGGCATCACTCCAGTTACATGCCCTCCATGTTGTAATGCTGAATCTGCTATAGCTCCCATTAATCCAACACGGCCACCACCATAAACAATTTGGAAACCAGTACTCGCTAGATGTTTACCCACATTTCGAGCAGAATGCATATAAACAGGTATTAAACCTTCGGAGGAGCCACAAAAAACACCTATAGACTTCATGATATTTCCTTATCATGGCTGAATCAGCTTTAGACAATAACTGTGCAATAACAATTAATGCCCCAGTAAAGGGGCATAGTAAAAAATCAAAATGCCATTTTAATACCTATTGTTGCCTGAGTATTCCTGAACCCCTCGGCACCAATCTGTTGGGATATATTCCCCCACAAATCAACACCATCACCCATGCTCCCTTCAATCCCTGTTTTCAATTCCGCAAGATTTCGTATACCCGCTTTACTGACGTGCATCCCATCAAGTGATGTGTCGAAATCGTGCGTGTTGTGAAGCCAGTTAATCTCAACAAATGGTGACATAGAGTGTACTTTGCCATCCTCCTCAGTATGTTTTTTACCTTTCATTGCCCCTTTGATCCCCAATCGACTTTGCACATTTCCCTCTCCAGAGAATGTCACTCGCGTACCATTGGTTTCAACATACTTATCCGCCTGCACGTTACCCCAAGTTATCTGCCCCTGAGGCTTTATAAAATACAACTGATTCGCACTCTCCCCCACTTTCCAGCTATAACCTGCTTCCACAGAGACAGTTACGCCATTGGAACGGTAAGTTTCTCCAGTAAGGGACTCTCCCTTCACGCTATTATTGAACCAATTATATTGGCCCCAAAGATCAACGTACGCGCCTGGATTATCATCACCATCTTGCAACCAGGTACCATAGATTCCTGCACTGTAACCATTTACAGAACTTCTGGCAGAATAGTCGTTAATATGATTCCGCGTTTTACCGTTTTGGTTCGCATACCCCGCCATAACCCCAAACAGCCAGCGGTCCTGTCCATTGCTGCTCCAACGAACAACATCACTACCTAATTGAGTAACATATCGATTTGACCGCGTGTTGTTCTGCCCACTACTGTCGCGGGAGCGGAGATGTTCACCTGTTTGACGCAACCACAAACCAGACTGCTCATTCCTGTCTGAATCAACTCCTCGAGCTCCACCCATACGATCCTGCAACGTTATGTTGAATAACGAATAAGCAGCATAAAGGTTGTCCACATACGCAGCTGCTTCCGGTCTTACCTGCGCGACGATGGGTGCAGGAACAGGTCCTGGCATTTCTGGTACATCCGGTATTACAGGCACATCCGGTATTACTGGTACATCCGGTATTGCGGGCACCTCTGGTATTACCGGCACATCCGGTGTAGTTGGTGCAGGTTCCGGGTCAAATAAAACCGGCGGTTCGCCCGTTGAGCTTGTTAGATACCAGTTACCCGAATTCATCCCCTGACCTCGAACAAGATCGTAGTCATACGCCCCAGCGACAATACGCCCTTTTTTGATGAAATCCCCAGTAGACGCCCCGTTCACGGTGATTAATTTGATACCTTCTACAGTCCGAGCACCATTACCACCGGTATTGGTGACGAGTACTTTAGTGATTCCACTGGTGTTACCCTCCACAATCATTTGATCGCCGGGAGAGGTCGTATCACCGTTTGGATTGGCCCCTATATTTCCA
>NZ_SZWV01000046.1:7531-10500 GCF_005280945.1 Citrobacter sp. wls718 | reverse complement strand
CAATAAGTTGGAGTCATTACCCTACCAGCGTTAGCCGTAATACGTCGAAATACACTCACGATTGTTCGCAACAAAGTAACATTATTTTATCAGAGCGTCATTATATCTGGATGAATAACATTATCGATTTAAGTTAAATCTTATTGATTTATCGGATATAACTTCTTGTTTAATTTAATCTTATAGAGGCTGCGCCTTCATTTGAACCTTTTTGCCAGGCACTGTGTAATTGGTCGACATTTTCAACGGTATCACAGCTTGGAGGGAAGGTTTTCCCGGCCAGTCCCCTGGCGTAAACAAAATCCTGCTGACAGGTTTTACGTTGTCCTTCAGCGTAACCCTTAAGATATTCCTCACGATCGATTTCGGGGTCATTGTAGTTGTCGGCAAGAGTTTCATTATCTTTAATGACATACCCTGAAATAGCATCCTGGATCCCGGCATCGTACCAGTCGGTGCCGGTCCAGGTGGGGGCATGGGTATAGGGATCTATCTGACATCCGCTTAGCAGTAACACCAGTACCGTGTTGATAAGTCGCTTCATTGCTGATACTCCCTGGTTTTTTTAAAGCATAGCGGATCTCTTAAATGGCGTGTGTAAATTTAAATTTACGACATTCCGCGCCTGTTAGGCCTGTTTATACTGGCTGTAAATAAAAATTTACGTAACGTGGATTGAAATCTTTACCCGTTGTGTTATCGTAATTACCTCCTCGCTGAGGAACAACTATCGCAAACGAGCTAAACAGGATCACCACCATGCAAAAAGACGCGCTGAACAACGTACACATTACTGATGAACAGGTTCTGATGACTCCGGAACAACTTAAAATGCAATTCCCGTTGAGTCTGGCGCAAGAGGCGCAAATTGCGCAGTCGCGCAAAACCATTTCTGACATCATCGCCGGTCGCGATCCGCGTTTGCTAGTAGTGTGTGGTCCTTGCTCTATTCATGATCCTGAAATGGCGCTGGAATATGCCCGTCGATTTAAAACCCTTGCCGCAGAGGTCAGCGATAGCCTCTATCTGGTGATGCGTGTCTATTTTGAAAAACCCCGTACCACCGTCGGCTGGAAAGGGTTAATTAACGATCCTCATATGGACGGCTCTTTTGATGTTGAAGCCGGTCTGAAAATTGCGCGTCAGCTGTTGCTTGAACTGGTGAATATGGGACTGCCGCTGGCGACAGAAGCATTGGATCCCAACAGCCCGCAGTACCTGGGCGATCTGTTTAGCTGGTCCGCTATCGGTGCGCGTACGACTGAATCGCAGACTCACCGTGAAATGGCGTCGGGTCTGTCGATGCCGGTTGGTTTTAAAAATGGCACTGACGGCAGTCTGGCGACAGCGATTAACGCTATGCGCGCAGCAGCTCAGTCTCACCGCTTTGTGGGTATTAACCAGGCAGGACAGGTGGCACTGCTGCAAACGCAGGGTAATCCGGACGGTCATGTGATCCTGCGCGGCGGTAAAGCACCGAATTACAGTCCGGCAGATGTTGCTCAGTGCGAAAAAGAAATGGAGCAGGCGGGACTGCGACCGTCACTGATGGTAGATTGCAGTCATGGTAACTCCAACAAAGATTATCGTCGCCAGCCTGCCGTGGCAGAGTCAGTGGTTGCACAAATTAAAGATGGCAACCGTTCAATCATCGGCCTGATGATTGAAAGCAATATTCACGAAGGCAACCAGTCTTCTGAGCAGCCGCGCAGTGCAATGAAATACGGCGTGTCCGTAACAGATGCCTGCATTAGCTGGGAAATGACGGATGCGTTGTTGCGTGAAATTAATAAAGATTTGAACGGCCAGCTGGCGACGCGCCTGGCTTAAGAGGTGGGTTATGGTGGCTGAATTGACCGCATTACGCGATCAAATTGATGAAGTGGATAAGGCGTTGCTGGATTTGCTGGCGCGCCGTCTTGAACTGGTTGCCGAGGTTGGTGAAGTAAAAAGCCGCTTTGGGTTACCGATTTACGTGCCTGAGCGGGAGGCGTCTATGCTGGCTTCTCGCCGTGCAGAGGCGGAAGCGCTGGGCGTACCGCCTGATCTGATTGAAGATGTATTACGTCGGGTAATGCGTGAGTCGTACTCTAGCGAGAATGACAAAGGATTTAAAACGCTCTGTCCAACGTTACGCCCGGTGGTGATTGTCGGCGGTGGCGGTCAGATGGGACGGCTATTCGAGAAGATGCTTACGCTGTCAGGTTATCAGGTGCGTATTCTTGAACAGCAGGACTGGGATCGTGCCGAGGAGATCGTGGCGGATGCCGGAATGGTGATCGTTAGCGTGCCGATTCACGTTACCGAGCAGGTGATCGCGAAATTACCGCGCTTGCCTGCTGACTGTATCCTGGTCGATCTGGCCTCGGTGAAAAACGGCCCATTACAGGCGATGCTGGCGGCGCACGATGGCCCGGTAGTTGGATTGCATCCGATGTTTGGTCCGGATAGCGGCAGTCTGGCAAAGCAGGTGGTTGTCTGGTGCGATGGACGCCAGCCGGAAGCCTATCAATGGTTCCTGGAACAGATTCAGGTCTGGGGGGCGCGGCTGCATCGGATCAGTGCCGTCGAGCACGATCAGAACATGGCGTTTATCCAGGCATTACGTCACTTCGCGACTTTTGCTTACGGGTTGCACTTAGCAGAAGAGAATGTCCAACTTGAACAGTTACTGGCGCTCTCTTCGCCGATTTACCGTCTTGAGCTGGCCATGGTCGGACGCCTGTTTGCCCAGGATCCGCAGCTGTATGCCGACATTATTATGTCGTCAGAAAGTAATCTCGCGTTGATCAAACGGTATTATCAGCGTTTTGGTGAAGCGATTGGTTTACTGGAGCAGGGCGATAAGCAGGCGTTTATCGACAGCTTCCGTAAGGTTGAGCACTGGTTTGGCGATTATGCCAAACGCTTCCAGAGCGAAAGCCGTACGCTACTGCGTCAGGCCAACGATAGCCGCCAGTAGCGTCGAT